>NZ_JAZHLK010000044.1:0-31244 GCF_036549515.1 Aurantimonas sp. E1-2-R+4
GGTAGGCGGCGGCTTCGTCGTGGAAGTGGCGGTCTGAAAGGACGGACATCGATCTAACTCCTTGTGACTCCTATATAGTCGATCGATGTGGGTATGGCAAGTATAATATGCGGTTTATATTCCTTTATCGCGATTTCGAAGACGTCGATCTCACGCGTCAGGAGAGCCAAGAGCCGATCCGATGGCAGCTTCACCATGTTCCGCTTCCCTCTCATCTACCGGGATATTCGGCAGGATATCAAGGATACTCCACAGAAAAGGCGGCTGGGGTGAAGACCCCGCCGCCCGCAATTTCTCGACTGTATGTGAAAGCTAGCAAACCACCGTGACGGTGTCAAGGAATATTTTCATATTTCCGATCGAACCTGTTCAAGCCGCATCGTCCATCGGGTTCGTCCCGGGCCATTCCGCCACGTACTCTTCGTAGTCCTCCAGTTCGATCCCCACTTCGCTGACCGTACGGTCGCGCACCGATATGCCGGCTTCATGCACGGTCTCTCGATCGCCGGATAACAGATGATGCCACCAGTAGAGATCGCGCCCCTCGCCCACCAGGCGATAGGCGCAGGTCGGAGGCAGCCAGGTCAGCTCACGCACCTTTTCCACATCGAGCGCGACGCAATCGGGCACGGTGGCTTGCCGGTTCTCATAATCGCGGCACCGGCATGCGTGTCCGTCGAGCAGCTGACAACTCACATTCGTCCACGCGATCTCGCCGGTATCCCAGTCTTCCAGCTTGTTCAGGCAGCAGCGTCCGCAGCCGTCGCACAGCGATTCCCACTCCTGCGAGCTCATCGCCTCAAGCGGTTTCTCACGCCAAAAAGGCTTGTTGCCGAAATCACGCATGGGCGAAATGTCTGACCTTTCTCGCGACTTTTTCATGTGGCCTAGGTATATGGGAATGACAGGGTTTTCTAAAGGGACGTTGGTAACCGGGGTTCGCGGGCGGCACGCTTTGTCGTCGCTACGACGGGCCGCTGGCCCCCGCCAACAGTGACAGGTTGAAGTTGCAGAACTCCTCGAACAGAACTCCCCGGCGCCGGCAGCCGTCGCGATTGATCGAGATCGATGCCTGGATCGACTCCAGCCTGTGGCGATTTTTCCGCGCCTTCGCCGCGTGGTGGGAAAACGTCACAATCGTCTCACGCAAGTTCCGGGCGCGCGGCTTCAACCGGTTCGTTTTCGAGGTCGCCGGAGAAGGAATGACCCTCGGCCTGGCGGGTTTCGTCCTGCTTTTGGCGCTCGCGCAACCGGCGATGAAGGTCACCGCCAAGGGACTGCCGCAAGAAACCGACTTCTCGGTGCTGTTCCTGGATCGTCACGGGGATGAGATCGGGCGACGCGGCGTGCTTAGGTCAGCGGAGGTGCCGATCGATGAATTGCCCGATTCGTTCGTCAAGGCGGTGCTAGCGACCGAAGATCGGCGATTCTTTGAGCATTGGGGAATCGACCTGTTCGGTCTCGGTCGGGCTCTGTCGGAAAACGCACGCGCCGGCGGCGTTGTGCAGGGCGGCTCCACCCTCACCCAGCAGTTGGCCAAGAACCTGTTCCTGTCGAATGAGCGGACCCTGGATCGCAAGATCAAGGAGGCGTTCATCTCCCTCTGGCTGGAATCCCACCTGACCAAACGCGAAATTCTCGCGATGTATCTCGACCGCGCCTATATGGGCGGCGGCAGCTTCGGCGCGGCCGCGGCAGCCGAATTCTATTTCGACAAGAACATCCGCGACGTCTCGATGGCCGAGGCCGCGATGCTTGCGGGTCTCTTCAAGGCTCCCGCCAAATACGCTCCTCACATCAATCTGCCGGCGGCCCGCGCTCGTGCGAACGAGGTGCTGACCAATATGGTCCAGGCCAACTTTGTCACCGAGGGTCAGGTCGTGGCCGCTCGTCGGCAACCAGCCATCTCCGTTGACCGTTCGGTGACGCAGTCGCCCGACTACTTCCTCGATTATGCCTTCGAGGAGGTCCAGCAGATCGCCCGTGACAGCGGCCTGAAGCAGCGCAATTTTATCGCCCGCGCCACGATCGACCTGAGGCTTCAGCAACTCGCGGACGAGGCAGTCGAATACCACCTGCGGCAGTTCGGCACGAAATACGCCGTCGAGGAAGCCGCGATGGTGGTGCTTGGTGACGATGGCGGCGTGCGCGCCGTGGTCGGCGGAAGAGACTACGGAATCTCGCAGTTCAACCGCGCGACGAGGGCGCTGCGGCAGCCGGGTTCCTCGTTTAAGGCTTTCATCTATGCCGCGGCGATGCAGGCCGGAATGAAGCCGGAAGATACTATCGTCGACAGCCCCGTCACCATCGGCAATTGGTCACCGCAAAACTACGGCCGGTCGTTTGCCGGCCGGGTGACGCTGGCCAATGCACTCGCGCGCTCACTGAACGTGCCGGCCGTCAAGCTCAGCCAGAAAGTCGGCATGGACGCCGTGACCGCCACAGCGAAGGCGATGGGTGTGGAATCCCCTCTGCGTGGCGACAAGACGATGGCGCTCGGGACGAGCGAAGTGACGGTCCTCGACCAGGCCACAGCCTACGGTGTCTTCGTCAATGGCGGCATGGAGACCCGACGTCACGCGATCACGCAGCTTTCGGATGCGTCGGGGAAGACGCTCTGGGACGTGCGGAATGATCTGCCGCCGCGTCGCCGTGTGCTCAGCGAGGAAGCAACCAAGTCGATGAACGAAATGCTGGTCGGCGTCACCGAGCGCGGCACGGCGAGGCGGGCACAGCTTTCGATGACCCGTGTGGGCGGCAAGACCGGTACGACGCAGAGTTATCGGGACGGCTGGTTCGTCGGCTACACCGGTAATTTCAGTGCTGCCGTCTGGTTCGGCAACGACAGCTTCAAGCCGACCAACAATTTGACGGGCGGCTCGCTACCCGCAATGACTTGGCAACGCTTCATGGAGGCGGCCCACCAGAATATCGAATTGAAGCCAATCCCGTTCATCGACAACCCCTTCCCGGACGAAAAGCGCGAGGTTGCCGCGGCCGATGGCGACGCGCCCGCTGCCCGCGGCCCACAGACGCTCAGGAAAGCCGCGGAGGATGTCCTGGCCGACATTGCCGAGCGACTCGAAACCTTGCCGCCGCTTGAGCCCGATCAACTGGCAGCGGCGCGATCGGCGGCCGATGCGGCCCCGGCGCGGCAATAAGCTTCCAGGAGCTTCAGACCTCGCGCCGAATGAGGAAAAGTGGGAACCGGTTTTCCGCCCGCATTCTGCGCTCACTGACTGGAATTGATCGCCTTCATGAAATCGGATCGACTCGGTCCTGTTTCATCGTGATCTATCGGACCGGATAATTGGCTTATGCGTTACACCCTCCTCGTCCTGATTGCCCTGGCCATCGCGCTCGGCCTCGGTGGCTGGTCGGCGAACTGGGCGTTGGATGAATCGGCGGAGATCGGCACCGTGACGGTAGGCCCTTGGGCGGCCAATCCATTTGCCGGCTCTCCCGACGCCGACCCCTATTCCAAGGCGCGTTTGGCGCGGGTAGGCAATCTGACGCTTGGCATTGGCGAAGGCATCTTGTTCACTGCTGACCGAGACGGTGCGGATCGACCGCTGCGCCGCCAATGCCAATATAGGATTGCCGGACAAACTCCGCCCACCCGGATCTGGACACTCTCCCCGTATACGCCGGAGGGCCGGCTGATCCAGCCCGGCACCGGCAGGGCTGGCTGGCTGACCTCGCACAATCTCATGCGGGCCGAGGACAATTCCTTCATGGTCGCGATCGGCCCTATGGCCAGAGCCGGCAACTGGCTCGCCACGTCCGGTCAAGGGCCGCTCGTCCTTGCACTGGCGCTGTATGACACTCCCGCCAGCGCATCCAGCGGCGTCGACAGTCTTTCCTTGCCCGATATCGAATTGGAGACCTGCTTCGATGGGTAAGCCGCTTCTTGCCGTCGCGATCGGCCTGGTGGGCGCGGTTATCGTCCACATTGCCGTGATTTTCGCCATGCCGCACGTCGCGGGAAACAATGCGTGGGCACGTTTCTCCAACCTTGGGCAAATTTACGATATCGTCAGCGTCGAACCCTTGCGCAGCGCCGGATCGGACGTGATCGCGCCGATGCTGGGGTCGGACCGGCAGGATTTCGCCTTTGTCGACCCCGCATTCGTCACCGCGAGTTGCCGCTTCTCGGTCGCGAAAGGACCCGTTCGCATCCTTGCCAACTATGACGAGAGCCCCTTCTGGTCGGCCTCGATCTACGACCGGCGCGGCGACAATCTCTACAGCATCAACGACCGGTCGGCCGTTGACGGCATGTTCAATCTTCTCGTCGGAAGCAAGGAACAGATCGTCGAGTTCAATGCCGATCTTGGCCCGGACACCGAGGAGACCACGATCCCGGTGGAACTCGACCTGAGCGAAGGCTACATGACCATTCGCGTCCTGGTCGATGAGGAAAGCAAACGCCCCTCTGCCAGAGCCTTCGTCAATTCACTGCGATGTGAGCCAATCGAACCGGCGGTGGCGAGCCGCCCGGACAATCGCGACAGCTGACCCCGACCGCCCTCCTCAAGCGATCGTCATGCCGATCGCTTCTTATCACGGTCTCGTGACGTGCCGGTCGAAGCGATGTCTTGCCGCGTCGAGCGATTCACGACGAATACAGGGCAAAAGGATGATCTCGCCCTTTGATTCACGCGAGCGGATTTCGTTTCGCCGGCGTGCCGGGGCCGGGCCACGGGGCACAAATTTCAGAACGACTGTCACGGTCCGCTTCCCTTCTGGCTGGCCGACTTGATCGGCACCGGCGCGTTGCTCGCCGGCCTCCTTGCGAGAGCAGACCCCAGGAGGGTTAACAGCTTGCTAAGAAATCTTGCGTAATTCTTCGCGGCGAGGAAACCATTGATCAACCATCCAGGAGTCCCATGAAGGACGTCGTGCCGAGCATTTTTCGATCGCTCGAAAAGGAGGCCGGCCAAGGCGGTTTCGACACGATCGTGGCTGCCGCCGTCGCAAGCTTTGCCGCCCATCGCAATCCGAGCGAGCGGCAGGCGCACGAATTCGGTCGGCTCGTCGCCCCGGCCTGGGACAAGATCGGTACCAAGACGAAACGCGCCCTCGCGGCAGCACTCTCCCAGTCCCCGCGGGTTCCGCGATGCATCGTCGAAAAACTCATCGCCGCCCCCATCGTCACTGCGGCGCCATTCCTCTTGGCGAGCCCCTGCCTGACGGCTGACGATATCGAGACGCTCGCCAAAAGGTCCAGCCCGAAGCTGCAACGTATCCTGGACCGTCGGCGAGCGGCCGAACAAGCGACGCTCTCACAGCTTGCCGAGGCAGCCGTCCCGGCCGCCGTGCCTGCTCGCACGATCGCCCCCTTGGACGCAGCGAAAAAGGAAGCGGCAAACGTCGCCGCCGCCGACGAGAACGTCGCGCCCAAATCGCACACGGGCGAGCCAGCGAATGTGAGCGCGGCGCGCGCCACCCTGCTTCGCTTGGCTGAACCCGGAAAGCATCTCGTCAAGCCCGAGGCCAGCGCCCCGACAACGGTCGTCGGCGTCGTCGAAATGGCACGGTCCGGATGCAAGCAATTGGCCTATGATGGCCTCGCGCTCATGCTGACACTCACGGCTCCTCGCATGCGGGAGATCATCGACGATCCGACCGGCGAGATCCTCGCTGCGGCTTTGAAGGCGATCAGCGTGGGTCCCGCTGACGCCTTGACGATCATCATGCTGCTGAAACCGCGGATCGGCCTGGACATTGCCGCCTTCACCGCGATGAAGTCCGCCTATCGAGACCTCGACGTCGATGCGTGTCGCGGCCGCTTCGGACTTTCCTCCGCGCCCCCCGCACGCAAGCCGGCCACCCACCAGCGCCAATACACGGACCTTGAACCGAGAATTGAAGCCTCGGCCCCTCGCCCCGCCTTCGGCCGGCGTCGCGTGCTACCGTCCAGAACCGAGCAACTCGGCACCAAACGCTGACGCCTGACGACTGACGATCTTCCCGCCGTGATTCCGCGCTGGCCATTTGCCGTCAGCGACAGGCACGCCCGTCGATACGGGTCAGCCTTCGACGATCTGGAGAAAGGTCGGCGCGTCGTCCGTTTCGATTTCGACCACCCAGAAATCCGGGTCGAATCTGGCCTCACGCGCAAAACGCGCTTCAAGCGCGGCCTCGTCATCGACCGGTTCCGGCATGAATTGCCGCAGGCCGCTGTCGTCGTTGAGGCTTTGAACCGCCGGCCCGAAAAGCTGGATCTCCCCGGCGCGATTCCGCGTCACCACGTAGATCGCGCCGGCCGAATCGGCCCCCTTACGAGCCACCACGGCAAATCCGCCAGCGGCGAACAGGCGGCGGACGAGTTGCGCCACAAAGAGTTCGCTGGTTATGCGCATCGCTACGGCACGGACCTCAATCGACTGCGCCAATCTCGATCAGACGCTCGAGAATCCGAGCATCCGGCGAGCCGGTAATCTCCAGCCCCTCCAGGGCCTCGAAGGTACGGATGGCGGCCCGCGTCCGCTCACCGGGAATTCCGTCAGACGAGAGTTCGGCGACCTGTGCCGCCGTCAGGCCGGCCTGGATACGGCGCACGAGTTCGTCCTGGTCGAGCGCGGCAAGTCCGGATTCAGCCAATCCCTCTGGAATTTCCGCTGAACCGTCGGCCATGCCGGAGCTGCCGCCCATCCGTTCGTCGAGGCTGGCGAATTCGTCCGGTCGCCGCGAGGGGTTGGGCGCATCCGCCGAAGCCTGTCTGATCTGCGCGAGCAGCAGCGGCGTTGCCGCCCCGTCGGCTGTCAGCCCATGCGCCTTCTGAAAGTCGCGGATCGCGGCTTCCGTCGCGGGGCCAGGCTTTCCGTCGACGGGCGCACGGTAGTGACCGATTGCAGTAAGTCCGGCCTGAACCTCCCGAACGAGCGGAACCGGCATCAATCCGTGCGTGTTCGCCAGGCGCGGGCGCTCTATACCCTCGGCCCCGCCCCGCGTGGCCAGGATCGGGCTGGGGTGCGGCCCAGCCTGGCCATAGATCGCATTGCCGGCCATTCCTGCGAACAACACGCCGAAGGCCGTCAGCCCGGCAGATAACGCCGGACGCCGCCAGACGCCGGCGGCCGCCGCCATCACGCCGCGTTTTCCGAACGACAGAAGTCGACCGCCGAAGCTAGGCCGTGCGCCGCGTCGCGGGGGTTTTCGGTTGGGGTGTCGTTTTTGTACGGGCATCACTGAGTGCTACAATATTTTCCTTGAGAGACTGTGACTTGTCTGTTCGTCGAGTGCAGTCGGTCGGCAGCCGCACGGTCACCATCGTGCCGATCCCTGGCTGACTGCGAATGGTCATGGCGCCACCATGCAATTCCGCCAAGCCTTTCACCAGGGAAAGCCCGAGCCCCGTGCCTTGATAGCGACGCGCTGGCCCGGAAGACAGCTGGGTAAAGGGTCGGCCTAGCCGCTCTATATCCGCTTCGGCGATCCCGATGCCGGTATCGCTCACCGAAAGCTCGATCGCTCCGGCATCGATCTGGCTTTCGAGCGTGATAACGCCCGAATCCGTGAACTTCACCGCGTTCGACAAGAGGTTCAGAAGTATTTGGTGACAGGCACGCTGGTCGGCGATGATCGTCTCGCCCTGGCAGCTGGAACGCACGTCCAGTCGCAGGCCCTTGCGTCGTACTTCCTCGCGCACGACGCCGGCGGCGGTGATGACCGCTTCGTCCATTGAAAACGGCTCGGGCGTCAGCTCGTATCGACCGGCCTCGATCTTGGAGACGTCGAGCAGTGAGTTCACGACCGACAGCAGATGCTGGCCCGATTGGCGGATGAGGCCGACATATTCCTTCTGCCGTTCGCTCTCGAACCCGCCGAAGAATTCTTGATCCAGAATATCGGAGAAACCGATAATGGCGTTGAGGGGGGTGCGGAGCTCGTGGCTGACGGCTGCCAGGAACTGGCTCTTGGCGGCAGATGATTGGTGCGCGGCATCGAGCGCCACCTGCAGCCCCTGTGCCACCTTGCCTTCTTCGACGGCGAGCGTCATGGCGATGTGGACCAGAGCCGCCCGATCATCGGCCGCCGTGGCGACTAGGAACCGCATGACGGCCGGGACATATTGTCCGTCCGGGCGGCGAAGCCGCCCTTCGACGCGAGAGCCGCGGCCGTCCGTCTTGGCGTCGGCCATCGCCTTCAAAAAGGCGATACGATCGGCCACCAGCACGCTGTCGAGGAGCCGCAGCCCCTCGATACTCCCGCCATTTTCCGAAAACAGCGTACGCGCGCCCTTCGAGGCAAAGACGATCCTTCCCTCGACGTCGAGGCTCACCATCGCCGCGCCGAATAGCTCGGCGGCATCGGCCATCGGATGAACCGATGTCCCCGCCGGATGTCCCTCCTGTGCAGGGCGCTTCGCGCTCCTGCGGGCCACTGTCGCGACATAGGCGAGTAACAGCACGGCCGACGCGAGGTCCGCAGGCTGGATCGTCGATGCGCTCTCCGCAAGCATCACCGCCGAGCCGGCAACGGTCGCCGCCGAGCCGGCGAGACCAAGAGCCAGCTTGCGCCGTCCCGCGATAGCCGCCTCCCCCGGCGCGATCGCCAGCACCAGAAGCCAGGCCGCGAGCGGGGCTTCGACCGCGTAGGCGATCAGCCCGAGTGTTATGGAAAGAAGTGTGCCGACGAGCCAGGCCACATGATCCAGCGCGCCGGTTGCCGAGAGATAGGCCGCGGCAGCCAGAGTCAGGCTCGCGATGATCATCGGAGTCGCGGCGGCGAGAGCACCGGCCTGAAGCACGGCGAGCACTGGCGAAGCCATCGCCATGAGGAGACCGGCGACAATGAGCGCACCGATCGCTCGTCCCTGGAGGCGGCGCTCGCTTGGAACAAGGACCTTGGCCGCAACGAGCTCGTCCAACCGTTCGCGAAGCTGCGACATGGCGCCGGCCGGCGCCGCCACTGCCCGACCGTTGTTCGACGCCTCTGTCATACACGCACTCGCATTCGCCTTGCCTCTTGGGTCCACCATTGTGAAAATGCCGGACCCAGTGGCTTGATCGCGATAATGCGGACCACCGTTTAAGGAAGCCATAAACCATGCCGCCGCCGACGCCGCCTGCGGCCAGGATTACCGGGCCAAAGGCAGATTCGGACCTTGATGATTGCCGTTATGGTTAATGCTTCGCGACAGAACCGTCGCCCTCACGCGAAACAGCCGCGATCGTAGGGCGAGCATCCCTCGAAAGAAGCTGTGGACAAGCCGCGGGATCCGCAATCCGTAAAATTTGAATCAAACATGTCTCGCAGTTTCAACGCAGCCTTTGTCCCCCGTCGGCATTATGCCTTCACGAAACGCAACCGACCGGGCCTAAATATCCAGCCCTCACCGGCAAGCGTCCAGAGGCAATTTGATGATCCGGTTCATTCTGAAATCAGCGTTCTTTCTCGGCATCGTGGCGATGCTTCTTCCGGGCGACGGCCAGGGCGACGATGCCGGCCGAAATCAGGTCGACGTCTTTTCCACTTTTGTCGGCGCCCAGGCGGCGATCGCTGACTTGTCCAACTTTTGCGACCGGGCACCGGCGGCATGCGATGCGGGCGGCAATCTGGCCCGTTTTGCCGGCGAGCGGATCGGAGACGGAATTGCCCTCGCCTATAATTTCGTCGAGGCAGAGCGAGATGGCAGTCCCGCCTCCGGGAATTCGGCAGCTTCCCCGCTCTCACGATATCCGGACGCGATCGTCACCGGCGCGGTCGACCGCGCCCTGTCGCTCGCATCGTCCCGCGCAACGGAAGCGAGCCAGCCTGTCGGCATGCCCCGCCTCGATGACCCGGCGAATGCGCGGCATGTCTTGCTTCCATCCGCCGAGATTCCCGGACATGGCGCCCTGGCGCGTCTGCCGATCCCACGTTCGGCGCCCCGCACCTGACATCGACCTCCCATAGCCTTATATCCAGCGTGCCGTCCGACACGAACGGTACCTCGCGCGGAATGAGGAAATGTGGGAACCGGTTTCCCGCTTGCATTTCGCGCTGACTGACTGGAATCGATCATCGTCATGACATCGGATCGAATCGATCCTATGTCATCGTGATCGAGGGCCGCTCGGGAGAAAGAATGCCGACGATCGAAGACATCACCGCTGATTTCGAGTTCCTCGACGATTGGGAAGACCGGTACCGCTATCTGATCGAGCTCGGGCGTTCGCTGCCGGCGATGCCGGAGGCTGAACTCAACGAGGCCAACAAGGTTCGCGGCTGCGTCAGTCAGGTCTGGCTGACCACTCAAACCGACGATGCCAGCCCGCCCCGTCTGTCGTTCCTCGGTGAATCCGACGCCCATATCGTTCGCGGTCTTGTCGCCATCGCCCTCGCGCTTTTCTCCGGTCGTACCGCGCCCGAGATTCTGGAGGCCGACGCCGAGGCGACCTTTGCGCGACTGGGATTGCAGGACCATCTGACACCGCAGCGCTCCAACGGCCTCCGTTCGATGGTTGCGCGGATCAAGGACGATGCGCGGCAGGCTCTCGCCGCCGCCTGAGCCTCGCCGCCATTCGTTGCGCCCGGCGCCGGATATTCACCGGCCGCTGATTGTCGGCCGGTAATCCTCCGTTCCCCACTGCCGGATGCGCGAAGAACGGGACGTGGCGCTCCCGGCCAGCCCGTAATGGCGAGCCAGAACACCGAGGCCGGCTTTCAGCAGCAGTTTGGCGGAGCGCGCTGGCCATTGCCGTTCCCGCTCGACGGTTTCCAGTCCCTTCAGGAAGCAGCAGATGTCGAGGAGAACGCCCGCGAGTTCGGGCCCGACGGCCTTGATCGCGGCATCAACCCGTTGCCGCGCGTCGATCGCCGAATCCGACAAGTCGCCCGCACCGCGCCGGCTCCCCTTTTCGCGGGGCTGGCCGTCCCAACGTTGCGTGGTCCCGGGCATCAACTGACCACGCGTAAAATCGACCCGCAGCCGTTCCCCTGCCAGCGCTTCCGCCTCGGCCAGGAACGGCTCGCCGCCCTTGCCGCGTCGCTGGGTCAGCCGCGCCAAAGGGGACTCGTTTGGATTGTAGCCTGCAAAGGCCGCCATCAGGCATCTCCCCGCACACATCGCTGATCGCATGTTTCGAGCGCCGCGCGGACCGCGTGTGCCAGGCCTTCCAAGCGCTCGACAGCGGAATCGAACGCCTGATCGTCGCGTCGATCCTCGATGCGGCGAATGGCATAGGCAATCGTCGTGCGGTCGCGTCCGAACCCCTCGGCTATCGCGGACAAGGGAATCTGGAAGGCGACATGGGCCAGATACATGGCGACGTGCCGGGCCTCGCATACGCTGGCGATCGCCCGGCCGGGCCGTTCGATCTCCCGGACGGGGATGGCGAAGAAGGCGCCGGCGATTTCCCTTGCCAACCAGCAGGTGCGCGAAACCGCCTGGTGATCGATCCCGGTAACGCGGCCTGCCTCGGCTTCCCCCTGCCCCGCATCGCCGCGGGCGACAGGAGGTAGGTGCAACGGTCGGGTGGAAACCCGGTCTGCGGAAAAGGACTGCATCGCGTTTGACCTCCTGTTGGCGGCGACAATCCGTCTATAGGCCACCACTGCCAAAAGGGGAAATAATTCCTATTTCACTCAGCGATGCGCAGAAAAACCCTCTAAATATTAGGGTTAATCGCCCACCCGCCAGCCCAGATTAGAGGATTTTATCCCCGCCCCCACCAATTGCCGGACTCTTTGCGGACTACTCACCGGAGCGTCCGCATGACCAGGCATCTCGACCTTTCTCCCCTCACGGCCGCGCTCGAAGGAGCTGCCCGGAGCCATGCCGAGGCACGGCGACGCGAGGAACAGCGCGATCTCTCCCGCCTCGAACTCGCGATGCTGCTGCGCCGGTTCGGCCTGGAGCATCGGACGCGGTCGGATGCCGTGGCCAAGGACGACGCCGCCAGTATACCGGCAGTGGAAGCGGACACCTTGCGCGCTGGGGTTCGCGGAGAGCTCGGCCTGCTGGCGCGTCTCGCCCGACGCCACGACCCCCGCTACGACATCAACCGGCACATTGCGGTCATGCGCCTTGCCCGGTGGCTAGAGGGCGGGCGATCCTGGCAGCTGCGCGAGACGGCACCGGGCTCCGGCCGCTCGAAAAACCAGCGCTTTCGTCGCGCCGTCGCCCGTCAGCCGAACGGCCCGCCGACGCGGTAATTCCGACGCCCAGCACGGTCTCGATCTACGACGAACGGCTTAGATGACTGCCGCCTGCATTTCTTGACAGGGCTCCCGTCGCTGCTTCACAACCACATCCAACCGCAAGGTCAGGTTATTGCTTCCGGCTCCAATGCCGGCTGGCCTGGTCGTTTGCGTTTGTATGGGAGGATTACCGAAATGCGTATGATGAAATTGCTACTCGCCGGCTCCGTCGCGTCCGCCGCGCTTCTGCCGGCCACCGTTGGCGCGCAGGAAATCTCGAACGATGTCGTCAAGATCGGCATCTTGAACGACCAGTCCGGCGTTTATGCCGATTTCGGCGGTCAGTCGTCGGTCGAAGCGGCGAAGATGGCGATCGAGGATTTCGGTGGCGAGGTTCTCGGCAAGCCGGTCGAACTCATCTCGGCCGACCATCAGAATAAGGCCGATATCGCCTCCAACATCGCGCGCGAATGGTACGACGTGCAGAATGTCGACGCCATCATGGAGCTGACGACATCGTCCGTCGCCCTCGCCGTCCAGGGCCTGTCGCGCGAAAAGCAGAAGATCACCATCGTGACCGGCGCCGCGACCACGGAACTGACCGGCAAGCAGTGCAGCCCCTATGGCTTCCATTGGGTCTACGACACCCATGCCCTGGCCGTCGGCACCGGCGGCGCGTTGGTGAAGGCCGGCGGCGACAGCTGGTTCTTCCTGACCGCCGACTATGCCTTCGGCTATTCGCTGGAAGAGCAGACCGGCAATTTCGTCAAGGAAAACGGCGGTGAAGTCCTCGGCGCGGTTCGCCATCCGCTCGGCACTACCGACTTCTCCTCCTTCCTCCTGCAGGCGCAGAGTTCCGGCGCCAAGGTCATCGGCCTCGCCAATGCCGGCCTCGATACGGCCAGCGCGATCAAGGGCGCGGCTGAATTCGGCATCGTTCAGGCTGGCCAGAAGCTCGCCGGCCTGCTTTTCACCCTGGCTGAGGTCAACGGCCTCGGGCTCGAGGCGGCGCAAGGGCTGAACCTCACCGAGGGTTGGTATTGGGATCAGAGCGACGAGAACCGCGAATTTGCCGATCGCCTGATGAAGCGGACGGGTAGCCGGCCGAACATGATTCATGCCGGCACCTATTCGGCGGTCACCCAGTACCTCAAGGCCGTCGAGGCCGCCGGCACCGACGCCACCGACGCGGTGTCCGCCAAGCTGCACGAGATGCCGGTCGAAGACGTCTTCGCCAAGTCCGGCAAGGTGCAGGAGAATGGCCGGATGGTCTATGACATGTTCCTCTTCGAGGTAAAGGCACCGGCCGATTCCAAGGGCGAGTGGGACTACTACAAGGAAATCTCCACGGTCCCCGGTAGCGAAGCCTTCTTGTCGGTCGAAGACTCCGGCTGCGACGTCGCCAGCTTCAAGAACTGACGCATTTGGCGCGGCCGGCGAGGCAAGGCTTCGGCGCTTTGCTTCCCGACCGCGCCGGCTTGGGCGCCGCGACTGCCCAGATCTATGTGAAATAGGCAAAGTTTGGGCTTGAAGTCCGGCGCATCGACCGGTCCAATGGCACATGCGCATCGGCCGTGCCGGGGAGGCGACGGCCGGGCTTTTGCTCACTGGGAGGACCGATCCATGACGACCAAGCGCCCCGTCGCGACAGCATTCGCCGCCAGCCTCGCTGCGGCTGTCGCATGGCCGGCAACAGCCCAAGACGTGTCGGATGACGCCGTCAAGATCGGCATCCTCAATGATATGTCGGGCGTTTATGCCGACACAGCGGGCCAGGGCTCCGTAGTCGCGGCTGAGCTCGCCATCGAGGATTTCGGCGACACCGTCCTCGGCAAGCCGATCGAACTCATTTCGGCCGATCACCAGAACAAGGCGGATGTCGGATCGAACATCGCCCGCGAATGGTATGACGTGCAGAACGTCGATGCCATCATGGACCTGACGACATCCTCGGTCGCGCTCGCCGTCCAGGGTCTGTCGCGCGAGAAGAAGAAGATCACCATCACCACCGGTGGCGGCTCCACCGAGATCACCGGCGGACAGTGTAGTCCCTACGGTTTTCACTGGGCATACAACACCCGCGCCTTGTCGCAAGGCACGGCCGGCTCCCTGGTCAGGGGCGGCGACGACACCTGGTTCTTCGTCACCGCCGATTACACCTTCGGCGATTCACTGCAGGGTGAGGCCACCAAGGTCATCGAGGCGAATGGCGGCAAGGTCCTCGGCGATATCCGCCATCCCTTGTCGACCACTGACTTCTCCTCCTTCATGCTGCAGGCGCAGAGTTCCGGTGCCAAGGTCATCGGACTCGCCAATGCCGGACTCGACACGGCGAACGCGGTCAAGGCGGCGACGGAGTTCGGTCTCGTCCAGGCCGGGCAGAAGCTCGCCGCGCTTCTGATCACCCTGTCCGAGGTCCATGGACTGGGCGGCGAGGCGGCCCAGGGCCTCAACCTCACCGAAGGATGGTATTGGGACCAGAGTGAAGAGAACCGCGCCTTTGCCAAGCGCTACATGGACAAATTCGGCAAGATGCCGAACATGATCCATGTCGGCACCTACTCGGCCGTTCTGCAATATCTGAAGGCCGTCAAGGAAGCCGGCACCGACGAGACCGAGGCGGTGGCGAAGAAACTTCACGAGATGCCGGTCGAGGATCTGTTCGCCAAAAAGGGCAAGGTGCTCGCCAACGGCCGCATGGTCTACGACATGTACCTCTTCCAGGTGAAGACGCCGGATGAATCAACCGGCCCTTGGGATCTGTACAAGGAAATTGCGACCGTGCCGGGAGACGTTGCCTTTGGAACGGTCGAGGATAGCGGCTGCGACCTTGCGACCTTCGCCGCCAAATAGTTCGTCGACGGGGAGTCCGGCAACGCCGGCTCCCTCTCACCAGGGCCCCGACCCCCGACAGGAGATGAATGCGCCGATGAGCGTTTCCCCGCAGGAGGCGATTCTTTCCGCCCGCGGCCTCACCAAGGAGTTCTTCGGCTTCAAGGCCGTGAACGGCGTCGATCTCGACGTCCGCGAAAATACGATCCACGCCCTGATCGGCCCCAATGGCGCCGGCAAGACCACCGTCTTCAACCTGCTGACCAAGTTCCTGACGCCGACCGAAGGAAAAATCACCTTTCGCGGCAAGGATATTACGGGCCTCAAACCCGCCGATGTCGCGCGGCTGGGGCTGGTGCGCTCGTTCCAGATCTCGGCGGTGTTCCCGCATCTGACCGTGCTCGACAACGTCCGCGTCGCTTTGCAGCGCAAGGCGCATCTCGGCACCCAGTTCTGGCGCTCCAACAGCGCGCTCGACCAGCTCAACGACCGCGCCTACGAGTTGATCGCGGCCGTCGGCCTGGACGAATATGCCGAGCTCGACGCGGCGGAACTCCCCTATGGCCGCAAACGCGCGCTCGAACTCGCGACCACGCTTGCCCTCGACCCGCCGGTGCTTCTGTTCGACGAGCCTATGGCCGGCATGGGCGTCGAGGACATCGGCCGCATCTCCGACCTGATCCGGCGAATTGCCAAGGACCGCACGGTCTTGATGGTCGAGCACAATCTCAACGTCGTGGCCGACCTGTGCGATTACGTCACTGTGCTGGCGCGCGGCGAAATCCTCGCCGAGGGCGACTACGAGACGGTCAGTTCCGACCCGCGCGTGCGCGAAGCCTATATGGGAACCGAAGATGAGTAAGCCGTCCGGCGCTTCCCCCCTGCTCGAGGTCGAGAACCTCCACGGCTGGTACGGTGAAAGCCATGTCCTGCATGGTGTCTCTCTCGATCTCCACGAAGGCGAAACGATCACGCTGCTCGGCCGCAACGGCGCCGGCAAAACCACCACCCTGCGCGCCATCATGAATCTCCTGCCGAAGCGGGAAGGCGCGATCCGCATCGCCGGCCAGGACATGATGAAGGTTCCGGTTCACAAGACCGCCTATGCCGGCATCGGCTATGTCCCCGAGGAGCGCGGCATTTTCGCGACCTTGTCGGTCTCGGAAAACCTGATGCTTCCGCCGCGCGTCGCGGACGGCGGCATGAGTGTCGAAGAGATCTACGAGCTCTTTCCCAATCTCGCAGAGCGGCGCAATTCCCCCGGCACCAAGCTGTCCGGCGGCGAGCAGCAGATGCTGGCCATCGCCCGCATTCTTCGCACCGGGGTGAGGATCATTCTTCTCGACGAACCGACCGAGGGTCTGGCGCCGGTCATCATCCAGCGCATCGGCGACGTCTTGATGGAGCTGAAGAAGCAGGGCATGACGCTGCTTCTGGTCGAGCAGAATTTCCGCTTCGCCAGGAAGGTCGCCGACCGCTTCTTCCTGATGGAGGACGGGCATATCCTCGAGAGTTTCCCGACGTCGGAACTCGATTCGAAAATGGACAGGCTGCATGAAGTGGTGGGGGTATAACGCCAAATGACCATGATCTTCGGCATTCCCCTCCCGGCGCTGCTCGGCCAGCTCCTGATCGGCTTCATCAACGGCTCGTTCTACGCCCTCTTGAGCCTTGGGCTCGCGGTCATTTTCGGACTGCTGCGGGTGATCAACTTCGCCCATGGCGCCCAATACATGCTCGGCGCCTTCACCGCCTATCTGATCCTGTTCTACACCGGCCTCGGCTTCTGGCCGGCGTTGATCCTGGCGCCGCTGATCGTCGCGATGCTCTCGGCCGTTATCGAGCGCACCATGCTGTCGCGCCTTTATGATCTCGACCATCTCTACGGGCTGCTCTTCACCTTCGGCCTCGCGCTGATCATCGAAGGCACCTTCCGCTATTATTTCGGCGCGGCGGGCCAGCCCTATGCGACGCCGGCGCTCCTGTCCGGCGGCACCAATCTCGGCTTCATGTTCCTGCCGAACTATCGCGGCTTCGTCGTCGTCGCCTCGCTGGTCATCTGCATCTCCACTTGGCTGTTGATCGAAAAGACCAAGCTTGGCGCCTACCTGAGGGCTGCGACGGAGAACCCCCAACTCGTCCAGGCGTTCGGCGTCAACGTCCCGCTGCTCTTGACGCTGACCTACGCCCTCGGGGCAGGCCTCGCCGGTCTGGCCGGTGTCCTCGCAGCGCCGGTCTACCAGGTCAGCCCGCTGATGGGCTCGAACCTGATCATCATCGTCTTCGCTGTCGTCGTCATCGGCGGCATGGGGTCGATCCTCGGGGCGATTGTTTCGGGTTATCTCCTCGGCATTCTCGAGGGCTTGACCAAGGTCTTTTATCCCGAGGCCTCGAACATCGTCGTCTTCGTCATCATGGCGATCGTGCTGATGGTCCGCCCCGCCGGGCTGTTCGGGAAGGAAGCCTGATATGACCACTCCGCAAGTCACCAGCATCGAACCCGGCGCTATCCGCGACGGCGAAGGCTCGGCCGAGGGGTCTCCCGCGCGCCAGGCCGGACAGCGCGACCTGTCGACCGTCGGCCTGATCGTCGCGCTCATCGCGCTCGCCGGGCTGATTGCCGCACCGTTCTTCGTCTATCCCGTCTTCCTCATGAGCGTTTTGTGCTTCGCGCTCTTCGCCACCGCCTTCAACCTGCTGCTTGGCTATGTCGGGCTCTTGTCCTTCGGCCACGCCGCCTTCTTTGGAGGCGCCGCCTATTTCACCGCCCATGCCGCCAAAGTCTGGGGCTGGGAACCGCTGTCGGCGATCCTGCTCGGCGCCGTCGGCGCCGGTGTGATCGGCCTCATCGTCGGCTTCCTCGCCATCCGCCGGCAGGGCATTTATTTCGCCATGGTGACGCTGGCGCTGTCGCAGATGATCTTCTTCATCTTCCTGCAGGCGCCCTTCACCCACGGCGAGGACGGCATCCAGGGCGTACCGCGCGGTCATCTCCTCGGACTGATCGACCTCAACGACCCGCTGAACATCTATTATTTCGTGCTGGCGATTTTCCTGGTCGGCTTCTTCGCCGTCTGGCGCATCGTCCACTCGCCCTTCGGCCACATCCTCAAGGCGATCCGCGAAAACGAGAACCGGGCGATCTCCCTCGGCTACCGGGTGGACCGCTACAAGCTCGGTGCCTTCGTCATGTCGGCGGCGATCGCTGGCTTGGCCGGGTCGACCAAGGCGATTGTCTTCCAGATCGCGACGCTCACCGACGTCGCCTGGCAGATGTCCGGCGAGGTTGTGCTGATGACGCTGCTCGGCGGCATGGGCACGATCTTCGGTCCGACCATCGGCGCGGCGCTCGTCGTCACCATGCAGAACTACTTCGCCACGTCAGACTTCCCGGTCACCGTCCTGATCGGCATCATCTTCGTCCTCTGCGTCCTCTTGTTCCGGCGCGGCATCATCGGCGAGGCGATCCGTCTGCTGCGGCGGTAGGAAAAAAGCCGCGCCAGAGCGTTCGGCGAGGCGGGCCTATTCCACGAACACCTGGCTGCGCGCGGCGGCACCCGCCGCGTCCACCACCGCGATATCGACAAAGCCGGGCTCGCTCGCCCGCCAGTTCGACTGGCGCTCGAGCGCGTCGCGGACGACCGGGCGCCCATCCACATACCAGGTGAATGGCGGTCGGCCATTGCGCACCTTCAGGAACAGGTCGGCGCCCTGCCCTTGACCGAGCCCGATCTCGACCTTCGCCGCGTTGGGCGGGAACACAATCTCCGGCAGCAGCCCGGCTTGCGTCAGTTCGGCCGCGCGTCCGACCCGGCGCATCGGCGGCGGCAATCCACCGCCGGCCGAGGCGAGGATGCCCGGCGGCGGTCCCGGCAACCGCGTTGTCGGCCCGAGCCGCGCGAAGACATCGCGCATCACCGGCGCGGCGCTGTCCTGGCCGACCAGCCCGGCCACCGGCGCCCCGTCCGGTCGCCCGAGCCACACCCCGACCACATGCTTCCCGTCATAGCCCACCGTCCAGGCGTCGCGGTAGCCGTAGGACGTGCCGGTCTTGTAGGCGACGTCGCCGGGCGAGCCCTTGGTCGTCGTCGTCGCACCTGCGAGGATCGAGGTCACATACCAGGCCGCCTGCGGCGACAGGATACGCTTGCCCTGCCCGACCGCTGCGTCCTGCTCGACATGCAGCGGCATCGCCACACCGCCATTGGCGATTCCGCCATAGATCCGCACCAGATCCTCCAGCGTCAGTCCCAGACCGCCGAGGCCGATGGCCAAGCCCGGCAGCGAACGGTCGCCGAGTTCCGGCCGGGCGCCGGCCCGTTTCATGCGATGCAGCAGCCGAGCCGGGCCGACGGCGCTGAGCAGTTCCACCGCCGGCAGGTTGCGCGACAATTGCAGCGCCCGCCGCGCCGTGATGACCCCCTCGAAGACGCGGTCGAAGTTCTGCGGCGTATAGCCCGCGAAGCCGCCGGGCGAATCGTCGACGAGGCTTTCGGGGTGGGCCAGTCCGCGCTCGAAGGCGAGCCCGTAGATCAGCGGTTTCAGGGTGGAGCCCGGCGAGCGGAGCGCCCGGGTCAGATCGACGAAGCCCTGACGGCCGCGATCGAAGAGATCG
Source organism: Aurantimonas sp. E1-2-R+4 (assembly GCF_036549515.1). Taxonomy (NCBI): domain Bacteria; kingdom Pseudomonadati; phylum Pseudomonadota; class Alphaproteobacteria; order Hyphomicrobiales; family Aurantimonadaceae; genus Aurantimonas; species Aurantimonas sp. E1-2-R+4. The sequence continues at coordinate 19,577 of NZ_JAZHLK010000044.1, forward strand.
GGGGAGCCGACCTGCGCCAGCACCTCGCCCGTCGCCGCATCAGAAACGAGGATCGCGAGGCTGACTGGTTTTTTCAGCGTCTTGGCCTTGTCCCGCGCATAGGCTTCCAGCCGCTGCTGCACGCCCTTGTCGATGGTCAGGCGAATGCGCGACCTCTCCGGCTCTTCCCCAAGCAGACGCACCGCTGCATGCGCGGCGAGCATCGGCAGGGCGCGGCGTCCGGCCGGCATCGCCTCGCGCTCTGCCCTGCCCGTCTCCCTTGCGTCGAGAACCCCAAGCACCTCCATCCGATTCAGCACACGGTCGCGAGCTGCTTTCGCCCGGTCGGGATAACGATCCGGCCGGTAGCGCTCGGGCGATTGCGGCAGAGCCACTAGCAGAGCAGCTTCCGCTGCCGTCAGCCGTTTCGGTTCCTTGCCGAAGAAGGAAAGGCTCGCCGCCCGTATGCCCTCCAGATTGCCGCCATAGGGCGCGAGTTGCAGATAGAGCGACAGGATCTCCGCCTTGCTCAGCGTCCGTTCCAGCGCGACCGCGACCAGCACCTGTTCGCCCTTGGCGGCAAGGCTTCCCGTCGGCAAACGGCCGAGCATCCGCGCGACCTGCATGGTCAGGGTGGAGCCGCCAGAGACGATGTGGCGATGGATCAGCGTCTCCCACGCCGCCCGGAGGAAGGCACGCGGATCGACCCCGCCATGGTCGGCGAAGCGCTTGTCCTCCCAGGCAAGCAACATGGCGAGATAGCGTGGGTCGACATCGTCGGCCCCTGCGTCCAGCCGCCACCGGCCGTCGTCGCTCGCAAATGCGCGCAGCAGGGCGCCGTTCCGGTCGACCACCTCGACACCGGTTCGCGGCGCCTCGAAGGCCGCGATCCGCGCCGCGACCGCGCGTTCGAAGGCCGCGAGGCCCCAGCCGATCACAACGATCGCGCATAGCAGCAGGATCACCCCCGCCTGCGCCAGACGCCTTTGCCGCGACATCGTTCAGCCTCCGGGCAGCGCCGAGGCGATCACCGCAGCGGCCCGACGACCGAGACCCGGCCTTCCTGGGTCCGGCCGCGCCGGCTGGGATCGTACATGTTCTGCACCAGCGCGGCGGGGTGAACGAAAGTTCCCGGCGAGACGGCGCGCACGACATAGGCGAAGCGCTGGGTCGCGGTATCGCCGCCGCCCTGATCGACCGCCGCGAGGAAGCGGTCGGCGCGAAACTCGGTATGGGCCGCCTCGCCGGTCAGTTCCAGCCAGTCGAGCGCCGCCACATCGCCGCCCCGCAGGATCGCCGGGTTGTCGATCTCGAAGCCGGCCGGCAGCGGGTCGTCGATCATCAGTCGCGCCGGACCGCCGTCGATCGGCGTCATCTCGACGACCGCGACGAACCGCTCCCCTTGGCCGATTTCAGCGATATCCGCCGGTTCGCCGTCCAGCGTGTAGTAGCTGCGAGCGATGGCGTAGCCGTCGGCCGACGCGGGCGGCGCGATACGCGGCACGCCGCGCAGCGTGATGTCCGCCGCAACCGGCGTCGTGGCGCGGTTGGCGACATCCAGACCCGACACCAAGTCCTCGGCGTCGAAGGACGCCGTATAAGGCCCGTCCACATCACGGCCGGAAACGGTCAGCTTCGGCGGATTGCTGGCCAGCAGCGCGTGCGCGGCCAGCAGCGACCAGGCGTCCTCCTGAGTGCTGGTGTAGCGCTGGTTCTGCCGCGCGGCGTTCACCTGTNCCTCCTGAGTGCTGGTGTAGCGCTGGTTCTGCCGCGCGGCGTTCACCTGTTGGACGAGGTCGTCGAAAGACAGTCCGTCGATGTCGGTCTCCAGCCCCAGCGTCAGGATCGCCGCGTCGTCCCTGAGCGGCGTCCCGTAATCCGTGCGACCGGAGTTCACCGCTTGCCACTGGAGCGCATCGGTGATCGCCGCGCGAAACACCCGCTCCGCTCGCACCCGGTCACCATAGAGTGCCAGCGCGGCCGCGATCTGCCCCTTGGCCAGCGGCGTCGGGAAATTCGACAGCTCGTTGTCCGAATAGTAGCGCAGGTCGCCAATTGCCGCCCGGCCGTTGCGCGCCAGCACGTAGGTGGCATAGGCGACCGGCCCCCAGTCGGGCGCGTCCGGCAGATAAGCCAGGCTGTTGCGCAGATTGTCGATCGCCTGCGCGAAGCCCTCCTCCGGTACCGTGTAGCCGGCCTCGCGCGCGCGGGTCAGGAAATCGGTGACATAGGCGTCGAGCCAGAGATCGCCGAAATCCGGCCGCCACAGGCCGAATCCGCCGTTCGACGACTGGTTGGCAAGCACGCCGGCGATCGCGTCGTCGATGCGCTTTGTAATGTCTTCCGTGCCGCCAAAACCGGCAAGACCGGCGGCAAGGATGGTCCGGTCGAGATAGACCAGCGGCATCGCGCGGCTGGTGATCTGCTCGGTGCAGCCATAGGGGTAGAGGTCGAGGTTCCGCACCACCCCGGCCACGTCGAAGCGCGCCGCGCCGGTGACGCTGACGGTCGCCGCTGCGGTACCCGGAACGAAATCGTCGAAGAGATTGGCGTCGAGATCGAGCCGGCCGCCATTGGCCGCAAGTGTCACGGTGTTCTTGTCGACGGTTTCCGGCGCGATCGAGCGAACCGGCAGCGCAAAGCTTTTCGACAGGGTCTCGCCACCCGGCAGAGTCAGGACGAGGTCGATGCTGGCGTCGCCCACGGCCTCGGCGGTGACCGGCACCAGAAGCCGCTCCCGCGCGCCCTTGGCCAGATCGAAGGGTTTGGTCGCCTCTTCGCCAAGGGAGACGACGCCGCCTCCACCGGACAGGACAAGCGTCACCTCCCCGGTCGCCCCTTCCACATGCGTCACGTCGATCGCGATGCGGGAGGTATCGCCCGGTGCGAGGAAGCGCGGCTGGCTGACCGCCAGGACGACCGGGTCGCGCACGACCATCTCGGCAGTCGCCTCGCCGACGCCGGTCTTCGTCCAGGCCAGCGCCATCAGCTTCAGCGTGCCGTTGAAGTCGGGAACGTCGAGCGTGATCGTCGCCTTGCCGTCGTCTTTGACGGTCACGAGGCCGGAGAACAGCGCCACCAGAGCCTCCATCGGCGGCGGGCTCTGATAGCTCGCGCCCGCGTCGCCGCCTGAACGCACCGTGCCCGGCGCGCCCTGCATGCGGTCGATCAGCTTGGAATAGAGGTCGCGGATTTCGACCCCGAGCCGGCGCTTGCCGAAATAATAGCCCGACAGCGACGGCGGCTCGAAGCCGGTGATGTTGAGGATGCCGACATCGACAGCGGCCAGCGTCACATAGGCCGTCTCGCCCGGCTCGACGCCGTCGACCGCAACTGAAACGTCAACGCTCTGCCGCGGCGTGATCTTGTCCGGCGCCGCCAGCGAGACCGTTAGAGCGCGGTCGCCCGGATCGACGCTGGCATGGGCAAGGCCGATCGCCCGGCCGGGCATCCGCTTGGCGTCGATATCCATCGGCCGGTAGACGATGGCGGCGATATAGGCGCCTGGCCCCCATTCACGGGTGACTTCGAGCGTCACCTCGCCGCCATCGGCGCCGATTTCAGCGGTCTTGGTGGCGATGACGCGCTCGTCCATCACCAGCACTTCAGCCGTTCCGGCAAAGCGCGGTTCGATATGGACGATCGCCGTGTCGCCGACGCGATAGCGCGGCTTGTCGAGCGAGACCTTGGCCATGTCGGGCGTGTCGAGCGACGACGCAGCGACGTACCAGCCGGCCTCGAAGCCGACACTCGCCGGCACCGCCGCCCCGGCAGGATCGCGGACGACGAACTCGTATTCGCCCCACTCGACGGGCAGCGACAGGGCTGCCGGCTCGTCCTCGCCGATGTCGATCGTACCGCTGGCGATCCGCGCGGAGGTACGCACCGGCTCGTAGTTCCAGCTGCCGTTGCTCGCATACCATTGGAAGCGCGTCGTGACCTTGTTGAGCACCCACTCAGCGCCGGCAAGCGGCGTCCGCGCCCGGTCCGCGTCGATCGCGATCAGGTCGAATCCCGCATCGCTTCCCTCGCCGACCGACCCGTCGAAGCGCGGCTTGATGCCAAGACGCGGCTGCGCCCCGGCCAGCGGCAAGGTCAGCGTCCGCTCGACGGGACGGCCGCTGGTGTCGACGACGCGAACCTGCAGCGAGGCCTCGAGCGGCTTCGTGGTCACCGGCGGCGCGAAGGGGGCGAGCGCGATCGTGGCATTTCCCTCGGCGTCTGTCGTGGCGCCGTCGAAGGGCTGGCGCATAGCCGTCGTATCGTCCTCGGCGAGGCCGAACCGATAGCCATCGAAACCCGCAATGCTTTCGTCGGCACTCAGGACGGCCTCGCCATTGACCTCCAATTCGCCGGCCGGCGCGCCGAACAGATAGCGCGCCGCGACGTCGATCGCCGGCGGCGCGGCAGGGTCGAGAATATCGGCGGACGAGGTCAGCGCGAAGTCGATCTTCTCTGGCTCGAAATCCTCGACGATAAGGCTTTCTTCCGCGAGCGCCGGCTGCTTGGGATCGGTATGCAGCGCCACCTTCCAGATCCCGCGCATGGCGTTCTCGGGCAACTCGAGCCCGAAGGCGAACCCGCCCGCGCCTTCGTCAGCGACCTGCCGGCGACGGTATTCGACGCCATCCGGGCGGGTGACGATTTCCGTGAGCGTCAGCCCCGTGACGGCCTCGCCTTTGGCGTCACGCACCAGTCCGGTAAAGAATGCGGTCTCGCCGGTCCGGTAGATGCCGCGCTCGGATGTCAGGAACACATCGAGCGGACCGGCAGGCGGCCGGCCGTCGACGCCTCGGTCTGTCAGATCGAAAGGCGACTGGGTGAGATCGAGAAAGACGAAGTCGGAACTGCCGTTTTCCGCGGTCAGCACCGCCGGTCGGTCGCCGCCGGTACCGCGCAACAGCCCCGCCGGCAGCCGCGCATGGCCGGCCGCATCGGTTTTGGCGGAGCCGAGAATCTGATTGTTCGCGGCGACGAGTTCGAGTTCGACGCCGTCGATCGGTTCGGCGCTTCCGAGCGAGCGCGCGAAGACGTGAAAACCGTCAGCCGCGGCGAAGCTGGTCAGCCCGATGTCACTGACCACGAACCACTGGGTGGCGAAACTGTCCTGATATTGCGGGCCGTTCTTCGCCTTGGCGGACAAGATGTAGACGCCCGGCTTGATATCGGGCGCGATCGCCGACACCGGGATCGCCGTCGTCACTTCCTGGTTCGTCTCGCGGGCAACCGTCACGGCTCCCGTCCAGACATCCTCGCCGCTGCTGCTGGCGACCTCGTCGATCTGCCAGTCGGAGAGCTGGCGCAGGAAGCGTTCGTCGCTGATCGCCCGCGACAAGGCCCGGTCGCCGATCCGCTGCAGCCGCGCCTCGATGTCGTCGGTATTGATCGTCGTCACCGGGATCGTGGCCTCGCCGCCCGCCGGCAAGACATAGGCAGTGGTGGCAAAGCGCACGGACGGATCGCGATCACGCACATAGACGATGGTCTCGACCGATTTGGTCAGCGTCTCGCCCTCGGCAGAAGTGATCCCCGGACGCGCCACGATCCGGTAGCGTTCGCCGTGCTTGACCCCGCCGACGCAGATCTGCGAGCCGCTCGCCGACACCGGCAGCGTTTCGCCGTTCTCCACGCGCACATAATCGCCGACATTCTCCGAGCTCGTTAGCGCGGTCGACAGGGCGTCCGAGAAATTCAGGCAGATCCGTGGGTTCGCGGCATTGTTGTCGACGGCATTGTCGACGATCCGGAAGCCATGCTCCGCCACGACCGCGTCGAGGCGGGAACGCGCGGCGCTTGTTTCCGCGGCATCGAGGCTCCGCCGGTAAGTCTTGATCGAAAGCTTCCAGTTTTCCGCCGCCTCATAGGCTTGGCCGAGCGCCCGCAGCGCCTCGGCCCGTTCCTCGTCGCCGGGCGCCGTCGAATAGGCGTTGATCGCGCCGAACTCGCGCAGCCGGTCATTGGTTGGCCGGTCGCCATATTGTTCGGGATTATAGGCCAGCGCCGCTTCGGCAATTCCCAGCCAGGCGCGGTAGGCCAGCGGTTCGCGCTTCAGCGCCTCACTCCAGATGCGGATGGCTTCCGGATAGGTCAGCGCCGCCGCGGCGTTTCTGGCAAGTTCGTCGACCGTCAGATCGTCATACGCCGCATCGCGCTCCTCGTCGGCGAGTTCGAAGCGCAGACGCTTGGCTTCGTCGATGGCCGACTGCGGCAGAAAGTTCAGTTCCGCCGCTCGCTGCTCGAGGCTGTTCTCATCGGCTGCGGTCGCCACGACGATCTTGCCGGAGACGGCGCCCGCGACGGTCCTGAGTTCCCCGATCTCCTCCTTCAGGAAGCACCACTGGCTCTTGGTATTGAGCGTGAACGCCTTGCAGCGATCGTCGTCCACACAGGCGGCCGTGCAACGGTCGAGATCGACATCCTTCAGTATGTCGTAGTCGCGGCCGAAATAATCGGCGCCTTCGGTCGTGATGACGCGCCGCTCGCCTGCCTCCTGAGCATATGACGACGACCCGATGAGGGTCGCAAAACCGATCGCGATCCCCGCTACAACTATTGGAAGATTGCCGACGCGAACCATGGGATTCTCCCTGTCAACATCGTTCAAGCCTACGACGAAGCAAGAGCGTCCGCCAGCGTATTCGGCGCGCACCGCAGAACGACCTGCCGGCTTTGCCCCTCTACCAAACAAATCGCATTTTAACGACCTGCGACTTTACGTCACCCCGCGCGCGTCATTACCGCTTTATTCAGAAACGCACCGCCATAACCCTATGGGAATCGAGGCGCCCATGCATAGCTCACTCACCAGGAAGATCACCCACGTGCTGATCAGCACGATGATTGTGGCCGCGTCCATCGTCGTCGCCGCCATCGTCTGGATGTCCGTCGAGCACGACAGGCAAGCCGCGGCGAGCTCGAGGACCATGGTCGAAGGGGGTGTCGCCGGCATTGGCGAGACACTCGACACGATAGCCATCGACTATGCCTGGTGGCAGGACGCTTGGGACAACGTGCGCGCCATGAACGACGATTGGGTTCAGTCGAACATGGGTGCGGGTGTCACCGAATCGAGCACGATGGATCTTCTGTTGATCGTCCAGCCTGACAAGACGATCCGATATGGCTGGGACACCAATTCCGGCGACACTCCGGATCCCACGGTGCTGCCGCGCGACGTGATCGAGCAGATGGTCGAGAAGATCGACCTGATCCCCATTGATGACGTCACACCCGTCCATATGACGACACGGATTGGCGATTCCGTTTACGTGCTGTCGGCGGCGAGGATTTCGCCCGAGGAGTTGAGCGGGATCGCGACGAGTGCGTTTCCCATTGGAATCTTCGGGTTCGTCTTGAGCGACGAGCGCATTGCGGAACTGGGAAGAAAGTTCCTGATCGCGGACCTGACCCTTGCGCCGTATCGCACCTCGCAAAAGGCAACCAATGTCTTGCGGGCCGATAACGGCACGCCGTTGGCTCAGCTCGAATGGACTCCGTATCAACCTGGCGATCGGCTCCTCCAACAAGCCGCAATTCCCGTCGCCGCCGCTCTTGCCCTCTTCGCCTTGGCCGGTTGGGCTGCAGCGAGAAGCGCTCGCCGGTCGGCCAACGCTCTTGCTGACAAGGAAGAAGAGGCGTCGAGAGCCGCCCGCCACGACGTGCTGACCGGCCTGCCCAATCGGTTGCTGTTCAGCGAGAAGCTCAACCACCCATTGATTGGAGAAACCTGCGCGAGGGGCGAATGCGCGGCTCTTTTCATCGATCTGGACGGCTTCAAGAACGTCAACGACACCATCGGGCATGCCGGAGGCGACGACCTGATCAAGGCGTTCGCGAACAAACTTCAGGCAGTGCTCCCACCGGACTCCTTCGCCGCGCGTGTCGGTGGTGACGAGTTCAATATTTTGATCGCCTCGCCCGAACCGCGGCAAGCCGCCGAGGACCTCGCGGCCGCGATCATTCATGCGCTGAAAACGGACTTTCAGGTCAACGGAAAATCATTCCGGATTTCGGCGTCGATCGGTTACGCCGTTTCCTGCGACGGCAGCGCATCGCCGGCCGAGATCGTCCGACACGCCGACGTCGCGATGTATGAAGCGAAACGTCGGCAATCGGGCGAACCAGTCCTGTACACGCCGGATTATGAGTCCGACCTCTACAAGAACCACAAGATCGAAGAAGCCCTGCGCCATGCCCTAAGCGCCGGCGAACTGGAGGTCCATTATCAGCCGATCGTAGCGGCCGGCACCGCCGAAATGAAAGCGGTCGAGGCCCTTGCCCGCTGGAATTCCTCGGATTTCGGCGCTGTATCGCCGGCGATCTTCATTCCGATCGCCGAGCAAACCGGGCTGATCGTCGAACTCAGCCAATTCATCTTCCGCCGGGTTTTTGCGGACCTCGCTGCGATTCCGGATTTGCGGGTCAGCGTCAACGTATCGCCGGTGCAATTACGCGATCCGATGTTCGTCGACACGCTTGTCGCCATGACGAGCGACGCAAAAATCCCGCTCGAACGCATTTGTCTCGAATTGACCGAAGGAATTCTGGTCACGCATCCCGAACTCGCGCGACAGAAACTCCTGGCGCTGAAGAAGGCTGGCTTTACCGTGGCCCTCGACGATTTCGGCACCGGCTTTTCGTCGATCGGATATCTCCGTCAACTGCCCTTCGACACGTTGAAGATCGATCGCAGCTTCATTTCCGAAATGACACGAAGTCCGCAGGCCGCAAGCCTCGTTCACTCCATCATCGCGCTGGGAAAGGCGTTGGATCTCAGCGTGGTGGCAGAGGGTGTCGAAACAGCCGACGAGCATCAGCTGTTGCGCCTGACGGGCTGCGATTATTTGCAGGGCTACGCCTTTGGCAAGCCGATGCCGATCGGCGAATTGCGGGATCGCTACTCGCTTGGCGCACAGCCGACGCGCCAAACCGGTTAGCTCGAGAACGATCGCGAACTTTACGCCGCCAGCGCCCCGATGAGTCGCCGCGCTTCCTCGATCTCGTCCATGTTGATCGCGTGTCCGGGCTCCGGATAGAGCTTTGCCGTGACCTTGGCGCCCCGGCTGCGCAGATGCTCCGCCGTCTCCCGGACGCGCGTCGCGGGAATGAACGGGTCGCGCTCGCTGCACCCCATGAACACCGGCAGTCCGGCGAGATCGCCCGCATCCGTCCGATCCGTCACCGACGGGCCGATCAGCCCGCCGCTGAATCCGAGGACACCCGCCACGCGCCCCGGATGCCGCGCGGCAAATTCCAGCGCCAGGCAGGCGCCCTGCGAAAACCCCGCCAGAACCACACGCTCGCTGTCGAAGCCGGCCTCGGCGAGCGCATCGAGGATCGTGCCGATCCGCTCTAGCGCGGTCGACAGGAACGGCTCGTTCGCCGCCAGCGGCTCCATGAACGGGCGCGGATACCAGGCGCCGCCCTCGGCCTGCGGCGCGAGAGCGGCGAGGCCCGGCAGGGCGATCGCCTCGCCAAGGCTGAGGATGTCCTCGGCCGTCGCGCCCCGCCCGTGCAGGCAGAGCATGACGCGCTTTGCCTCGGCGAGGGGCGCGCCGGTATGTTTGAGCCGATGCTCTTTGAGAAGCGCCGTTCCGTCCCGCTCTGTCATGGTCGACTCCCTCTCCTGTCTCATTTGAGCGGCTTCAAATTGGCTTCGATCTGCGCCCGCTTCGGCTCCAGGAACGGCGGCAGCGACAGGCTTTGCCCGAGGCTTTCCATCGGCTCGTCGACAGCGAATCCGGGTCCGTCCGTCGCGATCTCGAAGAGGATGCCGTTCGGCTCGCGGAAATACAGCGAGCGGAAATAATAGCGCTCGACCTCGCCGCTCGACGGCACGCGGAAGCCCTTCACCCGCTCGGTCCATTCGTGCAATTCGTCGATATCCGCCGCGCGAAACGCCACATGATGCACGCCGCCGGCGCCCTGCCCGGCCCGTGGCAGGTCAGGCTCGACCGCGACATGCAGTTCCGCCGCGGGGCCGCCCTCGCCCATCTCGAAGGCATGAACGACCGCCCCGTCCGACTCGTAGGTCCGGACCTTCCGCATGTTCATGATCTCCGTCAGGATCGGCTCGGTCCGGCCAAGATCGGGCACCGACATGACGATCGGGCCAAGGCCCCGGATCTGATGCTCTTCCGGCACGCTGCTGCCATCCCAGGGGTTGGCGTCGCCCTTGCCGCCATCGTCGACCAGCCGCAGCCGTTGCCCCTCCGGGTCCTCGAAGTCGAGCGAGGCCCGGCCGTCGAGATCGCGGATCTCGCCCACCGCGATGCCAGCCTCATTCAGGCGATCGCGCCAGAAATCGAGACTGTCGCGGCCGGCGACGCGCAGTCCGGTGCGCGAAATCGCGTTGGTGCCGCGCCGTTCCGGCGCCGCCGGAAAGTCGAAGAAGGTGATGTCGGTCCCCGGACTGGCCTTTCCGTCGGCATAGAACAAATGGTAGGCGCTGGTATCGTCCTGGTTCACCGTTTTCTTGACCAGACGCAGCCCCAGCACCTCGGTATAGAAGCGGAGATTGCCGGGGGCGTCGGCGGTAATGGCGGTCAGATGGTGGATGCCCTTCAACGCGATGCTCATGGCGGTTGCTCCGTGCGGTTCAAATTCCTCGACGAAATAAGCGGATTCACACCCCCGATGAAAAGAGGCCGGTTCGTAACGAATCGTCTCTGTTTTGTGAACGGCCGTATTCACACCCCGAACGAATAGCGGAGCGACGACGTGACTTTCTCCGATTGTACCACCCCCGGAGATCCGAAGACGATCACACCGGATGCCCTCGCGGACGCGATCGCGGCCTGGCAAAGTTCCGGCCGCCTGATTGTCGCCATTGCCGGCCCGCCCGGTTCGGGAAAGAGCACTTTTGCCGAATGGCTTTGCGACCGCCTGAACGCCGTATCGCCGGGTTCGACCGACACTCTGCCGATGGACGGCTTCCATTTCGACGACGCCGTTCTCGCCGCGCGCGGCGATCGACCGCGCAAGGGCGCGCCGCACACTTTCGACGTCGACGGCTTGGCCGTCATGCTCGACCGGTTGCGGGCCGGCGACGGCCGCGACGTCGCGGTCCCGGTATTCGACCGGGCGATCGAGATCGCCCGCGCCGGGGCCCGGATCATCGCCGCGTCCACCCCGATCATCCTCGTCGAGGGCAATTATCTTCTCCTCGACGATCCCGCCTGGGCACCGCTGCGCCAACGCTTCGACATGACCGTGATGCTCGCCGTGCCAGAGGCGGTTCTGCAAGCCCGCCTCACCGAGCGCTGGGTTGGTTATGGCCTCGAAGGCGCCGCGCTTCGCGATAAGCTGGACGGCAACGATTTGCCCAACATGCGGCTGGTGCTGGAACACAGCGTGCCGGCGGATTTCATGGTCGCGAACGTTTAGGGCTGGTCGCGGTCGCGACCTCGGTTGGCGAATGGTACGGGCCGGCCCAGGGGTGCGTGCGGCATATGGCCCGCTCGGAGCGTCGCGATCAGAGCCAAGTCGCTCCTTCAACTTGCGAGGTCCGCTCGCCCGATCGGTCATTCGTTCAGCACTAGCTTCTGCGCTGGAGACGGCTGAAAGCGGTCAGAATCCTTAGAGTCGGTCCGGAAAGTTGTTCAATTTGAACAAAGCCTTCGCAGCATTAGGCGGATAGACGCCAGTTTGAGGAATGCGAGCGCGTTGCGCGACAGGTTCTCGAAATCCT
>NZ_JAZHLK010000045.1:0-31020 GCF_036549515.1 Aurantimonas sp. E1-2-R+4
TCCCGCAAATCTGATGAAACAGCCTTTCCCATAGAGCACCTCCTGCTCACAGAGAATCAAACCGAACATCAAATGGGAACCCGTCGATTCAAATTATTCGCCGGATGCTCTAAAGCTTCCACCGAGCGAGGATGTCGCTATCCTTCAGCGCCGGTCCGGAGCGGCGGACAGCGACAACGCCGCCACCCGCCACTCTGTAACCGGACCTTGCCCGGACACATTCGACCTTGCGGTCAGGCCGCGAGTTTCGCCGCGATCTCGGCGATGTGCTTGCCCTGGAAGCGCGCGCCGTCGAGCTCGATCTGGCTCGGCATGCGCGAGCCATCGCCTCCGGCGATCGTCGTCGCGCCATAGGGCGAGCCGCCGACGATCTCATCCATGTTCATCTGCCCGGCAAAGGCATAAGGCAGGCCGACGATGACAAGGCCCTGGTGAAGCAGCGTCTTGTGCGCTGACAGAAGCGTCGCCTCGTTGCCGCCGTGCTGTGTCGCGGAGGACGCAAAAGCACCGCCGACCTTGCCGACCAAAGCGCCCTTGGCCCAAAGCGGACCGGTGCGATCCCAGAACGCCTGCATCTGCGAGCACATGTTGCCGTAGCGGGTCGGCACGCCGACGATGATCGCGTCGTAGTTCAGGAGTTCCATCGGATCGCATTCGGGATACGGATGGTCGGTCTTGAAATGCGCCGCCTCGACGACCTCCTGTGGCGCGGTCTCGGGCGCACGTTTGATATCGACGCTGGCGCCGGCGCTTTCCGCGCCCTCCGCGACGGCCTTGGCCATCGTCTCGATATGTCCGTAGCTGGAATAGTAGAGGATCAGGACCTTCGTCATGTCTCGTCTCCTTCGCGTTGATTGAGCAATTGTCGGCTCGTTGGCCTCGGGAGGGCATAACGCAAAGGGCATTGGAAAGATCGGCCGGCCGCCGCGACGCACCGTCACCGAAACGGCGACGCAGGCTTGCGCCAACGTTTTCATGGGATCGGACGGCCAAACCCTTGCCATCGTCGCGGAGTGCCCCTTTTTATTCGCTCCCCGCCGTTCGCCCGGAGTTCCGCCATGACGCCCACACCCGCCACCGCCGCAATGCTGGCGATCGGCGACGAACTCCTGTCGGGGCGGACCAAGGACCGCAATATCGGGTATCTCGCCGAAGTCCTGACCGTCGCCGGAATCGACCTGAAGGAAGTGCGCATCGTCGGCGACGAACCGCACATCATCGCCGACACGCTCAACACGCTGCGCCGCAGCTACGACTACGTCTTCACCTCGGGCGGCATCGGCCCGACCCATGACGACATCACCGCCGACGCCGTCGGCGCTGCGTTCGGCCTGACGGTCGGCGAGCATCCGGAAGCGCTCCGGAGGCTGGCGGAGAACTACGCGGAACGCGGCATGGAGTTCACCGAGGCGCGGCGACGCATGGCGCGGACGCCGGACGGCGCCAGCCTGATCGACAATCCCGTCTCTGTCGCGCCCGGCTTTCGTCTCGACAATGTCTTCGTCATGGCCGGTGTCCCGGCCGTGTTTCAGGCGATGCTCGGACAGGTGATCGACACCCTACCGGCCGGTCAGGCAATCGAATCCGCCGCTTTCGGTTGTCCATACGGCGAAGGCGACATCGGCGATCCGCTGCGTGCACTGGCGAAGGAGCATCCGGGCGTTGCCATCGGCTCCTACCCCAAATTCGACGGCAACACATATTCGACCGAAATCGTCGTCCGCTCACGTGATCGCGCGGCTCTCGACGCGGCGGCGACGGCGGTCCAGGCGATGTTGGGCAAGATGGAAAGTGGAGTGCTCCAGGCCCGCTGATTTCCCCGTTCAAGATCAAGATGGGCGGCGCGGCGTAGGGGCGCCCGCGTAGTCTCGATAGACCCCGCAAGGTCACTGTGCTGCGACCGCCACGCGCCTCAGATGGCGACCCATTTCCGCAGCGACGACGCAGAAACATAACACCATCCAGTCGATTTTATTTTGACGATTATTATGTCAACCGCCCGAGCATATCGCCCGTACCAAGCACGAGCTCAGGTTATACATTTTCAAATATTCGCAGAGGCGAAAAGTGCTTCTTCGTTCCGGCTTACGGCGAAATTCCAACGCATTATTGCCACAAATTAACTTGACCGAGAAAAATTGTCGCACTCAAATGTCCGTCAGCTACGGAGTTTGAGGGCAATCGGGTGTGAAACTCCCGTCGTCCGTGGCGTGGGAGGACGATCATGCAGAACGCGTTGGGTTTGATGGGCGACCAGGCGCTGATGGTCGCTATAGCGCTCGCGTTGGGCATCGCCGGCATTACCGCACTGTTTCTCGCGCTGTTCTGGCCGCGACGCTGGCGGATGAAATACCGGATGGAGATCGGCTTCGTCATACTTCTGGTCGGACTGGTGTTTTTTGCCGATCAGCGAAGCACTGCGACCTACAAGGCCTATGAGGTCGATCTGCGCAACGGCGGAGTTTCCGGTCAGATCGTCGATCCCGCAGCGCGGGCCGCGTTCGATCAGCAGATCACCGTCCTGGCCTTTCAGTGGGGCTTCGCCTTCACGACAGAGGGCGGCGAGATCAGCCGCAATGCGGTGCGCGTCGAACCGGACCAGAAGGTGCTGTTCCGCATCCTCAGCAATGACGTGATCCACGGCTTCAACGTTCCGGTCGCCGGCCTGACCACTGAATTCGACCCGGGCGCCGCTCGCGAAGTGTGGATCTGGACACCCAGCAAACCCGGCAAATACCTCATCCAGTGCGTGAATTATTGCGGCGTCGGCCACGCGCAGATGAAGGCATGGCTGGTCGTCGGCGGCTCAAACGCCGACATGGCTTGAACGGAGGCGACCCGGCATGGCCAACGCACTGGACATCGAGCGTATGGGCGAAAAGCCGCATTGGCAGCCCGAGAACCTGATCGGCGGGATGGGGCTCCGCGACTTTCTGTTCTCCAACGATTACAGAATCATCGCGGTCAAGGGCATCCTGACATCGTTCCTGATGCTGGCGTTGGGCGGGGCCTTCGCTCTGGCGTTCCGCACGGAACTGGCGGCCCCGGATATCCAGTTCATGGGCGCGCGGCCCTACATGACACTGATGACGCTACACGGCATGCTGATGGTCTTCGGCTTCGTCATCCCGATCGTCATCTCGATCTGCTATTTCCTGATCCCCAAGGTTCTCGGCACGGGCCGGCTTCTCTGGGCCGGGATGGCACAGGCGAGCTATTGGACCCTGATCGCCGCGGCGGTACTCTTGATCATCGGCCGACCCGATTTCACCTGGACGCTCTATCCGCCGATGTCGCTGCGGGTCGGCGGTGAGCTGGTCTGGATGGGTTATGTCGCCGTGGTTCTGGTCGCGGTCTCGGAATTTCTGGCCGGGATGGTGCTGCTGCGCAATGCGCTCGCCTGCCCGGCGCCCTGGACCCGCAAGCCGCTTCTGGCCTGGGCGATGATATCCGAGGCCAGCCTCTTGATGGTCTCGACGCCTCTTCTGGGCCTGACCGGGGTCGTCCTGCTCACCGACTGGCTGGGCGCGTCCGCGCTGTTCGACCCAGGTCGGGGCGGCGACGTGATGACCTTCATGTACGTGTTCTGGTTCTATGGACATCCGGCCGTCTACCTGCCGCTGGTGCCGGCGATCGCAATCATCTACACGCTGCTGCCGCGGTTCCTGGGCCGACCGATGTGGAGCTACACCTCTGGCGTTGTCGCCTTCCTGTTGCTGGCCGTGCTGTCCTTCGTGGTGTTCCCGCATCATTTCCAGCCGGCATCCACCGTGCATGGCTTCCTGCAGCGGGCGACCCAGGTGCTTACACTGCTGATATTCATTCCCAGCACGCTGCATGTATTCAACTGGATCGCGACGCTCTGGAGTGACCGGATTCCGTCCTCGGCGATGGCGGCGGCGCCGTTCCGCTTCATGATGGGCGCGATTTTCTTTCTGATCATCGGTGGCGTCACCGGATTCCTGAACGCCCAGATTTCGGTCGACAGCGACTTCATCCACAATACCTATTGGGTGCCGGCGCATTTCCACGCCATGTTCCTCGGCTTTGCCGGCCAGATGGCGATCGCCGGCGTCTATTTCCTGTATCCCTACTTCACCGGCCGTATGTACAATCGGGCGCTCGCTGACGTCCATTTCTGGATCTGGCAAGGCGGAATCTTCGCCAAGGTCATGCTGATGTATGCGCTCGGCTATGCCTACTTCCCCCGCTGGGTCGTCGACTACCTGCCGCTGGCCGAGTGGACGGGCGCTCAGATGATGCTGACCGGCGCGGCCTATCTGATCGGCCTCGGCTTCCTCGTCTTCGTCTTCAACATCGTCTGGAGCGCCACGCGCGGCCCGTTGGCGGTCGGCGATCCCTGGCCCGTCGCCGACGAGGCACCGATCCACCCGGCCACAGTTCCGGCCGAATAAGGAGACCCGGAAATGATCCTCAGATTGTTCACGCTGCTCGGTGTGGTCACGGTGGTCGGGGCGCTTTATCTCGTGCTCCCACAGGGAATCGGGCCCGGCGCGTTCCAGATCGCACCCGATAAATCGTCGATGATCGGCTATGTCGAAGCCGGCCTGTTCCCCGATCCCAAAAGCCTGTCGGAGAACGAAGAGGTCGGCCATGGCGTCTTCGAGGAGCCCGCCGAGGACGAGGTGAGAATTGCCGCCGCGCGGGAGGCGATGGGCACCATGTCAGGAATGGGCGGCATGCAGATGGGCGGCGACGAGCCCATGGACATGGCCGAAGACGGCGCCGCTTCGGTGAACGAGGAGCAAACGACGCAGGCCGCCGATAACGATATGGCCGCTATGCCGGGCATGAACAACGACGCTGTCGACAGCGCCTCCACCCCTGCCGCCGCGCCGATGGAGATGGCAACCGAACAGCCTTCCCAGCCCGCCGACGGCAGCATGGCCGCCATGCCCGGCATGAACGATGACGCCGCTGACAGTGCCGCCGCCCCCGTCGACGCGCCGATGGAGATGGCCACCGAACAGACGACCCAGCCCATCGACGATAGCATGGCCGCCATGCCAGGCATGAACGATGACACCGCCGACAGTCCTTCCACCCCCGCCGATGCGCCGATGGCGATGGCAACCGAACAGACGCCCCAACCAACCGACAACGGCATGGCCGCCATGCCGGGCATGGGAGTAAAAGTCGAAGAAAATCACGACGTAGAAGCGGAAACCGCAGGCGATGACGGGTTGGTCATTCTGGCCGCCGATGCTTCGTTCGATCGCAAAGTCGAGATATCGATGCGGGAATGGGGCTATTCACTGAGCCAGCTGGAAGTGCAGCCCGGTGAGCGCATCCGGTTGAACATCCGCAACGACGGCAATATCCCGCATGAGTTCATGTTCATGCCGATGGCGAACATGCAGGCGATCGCCTACCGGCTCGAGCGGGCGGACTGGAACCTTCTGGAACACGCGGCGCCCTACGAGCGCTCCCTAGTCCTGCCCGGCCAAAGCTTCGAGGTGACCATGCGCATCGCGGAACCTGGAGCCTGGATGTTCATGTGCATGTTTCCCTATCATATGCAGTTCGGCATGATGGGGCAGATGGCGACACCCGGCCTCAGCATGGCGATGTGAGCCGGAGGACGATTAAGTTCGGCAACATGGTCGCATTGTCATCGCGCTCTATTCCGCAGCCACTCTCCCGCGGCAGCAAAGGAGCGAACATGGGTGCGTCTATCCTGCTGGCCCGCGCGAAGGTCCGTGTCTTCGCTCCTCCGCCTTGCCTTGCCTCCCGCATACCTCTATCGCATCCGCTTTGCCGCGCCAGCCGGAGAGCCGCGATCATGTCCACGGTCGACAAATCCTTCCCCGTCTCCTGGGACCAGTTCCACCGCGATGCCAGGGCACTGGCCTGGCGGCTCGCCGGAATGCGGTCGGACTGGAAGGCGATCGTCTGCATCACCCGCGGGGGCCTAGTGCCGGCGGCGATCATTGCGCGCGAGATCGGCACGCGGATGATCGATACGGTCTGCATCGCCTCCTATCACGACTACAGCGAGCAGGGTGAGTTGAAGGTCCTCAAGGAGATCTCCCCGGCTCTTCTCGAGGACGACGGCGAGGGTATTCTGATCGTCGACGACCTGACCGATACCGGCAAGACCGCCGGGCTTGTCCGGGCGATGCTGCCGAAGGCGCATTTCGCGACCGTCTACGCCAAGCCGAAAGGCCGTCCGCTGGTCGACACCTTCATCACCGAGGTCAGCCAGGACACCTGGATTTTCTTTCCCTGGGATCTCGGCCTGACCTTCCAGGCGCCGATCGGCAAGGCCACCAAGGGCTGACATCGATCGACCGAGGAATACCTAAGCCGACATCGGCTCCGAAATGGCGAAGTCGGCTGTGAAGACGAGCCCGCGGTCTGACCAGTCACGATCGATCCGTCCCGCAAGCTGCCGGACGATCAGCTTATCGAGAAGCTCGCTGCCGAAACCTGAGGGCTCGGTGTCGTCGGATTCCGGTGCCGCCGATGTGCCGGGTCGACCATCCTCGCGCCAGGTCAGACACAGTCTTCGTCCCTCGCCTTCCGACGTCGCCTCCTGCCAATCGATATCGATGGTCCCTTCCCTGCCCGGCGCCAGGGCGCCGTATTTCGCCGCGTTCGTCGCCAGCTCGTGCAGGATCATTCCAATGGTCACCGCATCGCCTGGGGCGATCCAGACCTCGGGGCCTGCAGTGCGAATACGGGTTCCGACGTCATAGTGCTCGATTTCCGATGCCACGATCGCGGCGAACGACGCGCCCCTCCAGTCGGCCACCATCACCAGAGACTGCGTTTTGGCCAGTGAGCCGAGGCGTTCGAGAAGCACCGGGCGGATCGCTTCGGCCGGCTGCCTGGAGCGCAGCGACAACGACACGATCGCCTGAACCGTTGCCAGCGAATTCTTCACCCGATGGGCCATCTCGCGGGCCAAGAGCTGCGCCTGCTCCTCCGCCTCGCGGCGGAACCGCACCTCCTCGCGCAGCACCAGCTCCGTCCCGAGCATCGACACCAGATCCTCGATCGCCCGCCGATCCTCTGACGTCCAGTGGCGCGGCGCATGATCGATCGCGCAAAGCGAGCCGATAACAGCTCCATCAGGGGTGCGAATCGGCACACCGAGATAGGCTTCCACGCCAAGATCATCGATGGCGAGGTTTCCGCGCACCAGCGGATGCGACCGCGCATCGTCGACGACCAAAGGTTCGCCGCTGGCGACAACATACTGGCAGAAGGAATGGCTGAGCGGGGTCTCGCGCCGCTCGGCCCAGATGTCGGGAAGGCCCACCTGACTTTTGAAGAATTGCCGGTCGGTGTCGAGGATCGAGACCAGCGATACCGGCACGCCGATGATGCGCGCGGCCAGCCGTGTGATTCGATCGAAGGCGACCTCCGGCTCGGTGTCCAAGAGGTCGGCCGCGGTCAACCTGATACGCGAGTCGCTGTGTGGTTCCACAATGGCTTCCAATCGACGCCCCTCGTCAGTCGTTGCGCCCACCAGATTCGTCATGACCACAATATTCCTCGACGCAATGAACGCTATCGTCTTCAAATCGGACGGTACGCCGCCCGAAAACCAACGCGGTCTTCACAAGACCGCCCGTAGATGCGGCATTTTGACCACAGTCGCAAGACACAGATCCGATTCGGCCCTTCTGCTACAGGCGAAAGCGGAAGGCGAGACTTATCCCCGCTATCCTCGTGACGGCGGCTACCGACCGGCGATAATCGCGTGGCGATCCCGAAGCCCGTTGACCATCCGGCCGGACTCACTCTAGCCTTGTATCGTCGATGCTGGCCCGCCTTATGAGGGCATAACGCAGGCCGTGTCCTTCCGCCCACAGGGCGAAAAAAAGCGGAAATCCGATCACGACAAATCGGTGTGACCCAGAATTAAGGGTCGCTTAACCACCTCAAATACACTATATCTAGTGTCGCTGAACGGCCCTCGCACAAGATGGGCGATTCACGACAATTGGGGGATACGCACCGGGCGGAGGGGGAACTTCGCTGGCGGGCGATTCTTTGCGGCAAGAAAATTTTAGACGAGGATGGGACCGTCATGGGCATGAAGATCGATCGCCGATACACCGAGGCCGGCAAGAACGCGTATGACGCGATCACGTTTCGCAAGGCGACCAGCGAGATCCGCAACCCGGACGGTTCGGTGGTCTTCCGCCTCGCCGACATCGACGTGCCGGCGCAGTTCAGCCAGGTGGCGTCCGACATTCTGGCGCAGAAGTATTTCCGCAAAGCTGGCGTGCCGGCCCGGCTGAAGAAGGTCGAGGAAAACGACGTCCCCTCCTTCCTGTGGCGCTCTGTCGCGGACGAGGCCGCGCTCGCCAAGCTGCCCGAGGACGAGCGCACCGGCTCGGAAATGGACGCCCGGCAGGTCTTCGACCGGCTCGCCGGCACCTGGACCTATTGGGGCTGGAAGGGCGGCTATTTCGCGTCGGAAAAGGACGCGGCCGCGTTCCGCGACGAGCTCGCCTATATGCTCGCCACCCAGAAGGTCGCGCCCAATTCGCCGCAATGGTTCAACACCGGCCTCCACTGGGCCTACGGCATCGATGGCCCGGGCCAGGGCCATTATTACGTCGACTACCGCTCCGGCGAACTGACCCGCTCGACCTCGTCCTACGAGCACCCGCAACCGCACGCCTGCTTCATCCAGTCCGTCGCCGACGATCTCGTCAATGACGGCGGTATCATGGATCTGTGGGTGCGCGAGGCGCGGCTGTTCAAATACGGCTCGGGCACCGGCTCCAACTTCTCCTATCTGCGCGGCGAAGGCGAAACGCTGGCCGGCGGCGGCAAGTCGTCCGGCCTGATGAGCTTCCTCAAGATCGGCGACCGGGCAGCCGGCGCGATCAAGTCCGGCGGCACCACCCGGCGCGCCGCCAAGATGGTCGTCGTCGATATCGACCATCCGGACATCGAGAAGTATATTTCCTGGAAGGTGCGCGAGGAGGAGAAGGTCGCCGCCCTCGTCACCGGCTCCAAGACGGTCTCCAAGCACCTCAAGGCGATCCTGTCGGCCTGCGTCAATTGCGAAGGGCCGGAGGGCGACTGCTTCGACCCAATGAAGAACCCGGCGCTGAAGCGCGCCGTCAAGGACGCCAAGCGCGCCCAGGTGCCGGAGAACTACGCCAAGCGCATCATCCAGTTCGCGCGCCAGGGCTATACCGACCTCGAATTCCCGGTCTTCGACACCGACTGGGATTCGGAGGCCTATCTCACCGTCTCCGGTCAGAACTCCAACAATTCCGTCTCGCTCAAGGACGACTTTTTACGCGCGGTCGAGGAGGATGGGAACTGGGATCTCATCCGCCGCACCGACGGCAAGGTATCGAAGACCCTCAAGGCCCGCGAACTTTGGGAGCAGATCGGCTATGCCGCCTGGGCCTCTGCGGATCCGGGCCTGCACTTCAACACCACGATGAACGACTGGCACACCTGCCCGGCAGCCGGCCCGATCCGCGCGTCGAACCCGTGCTCGGAATACATGTTCCTCGACGACACGGCCTGCAATCTCGCCTCGCTCAACCTCATCCAATTCCGTGAGGAAGGGCTGGACGGGCCGGACGGCATCAAGCGCTTCGACACCGCCGCCTTCGAGCACGCCACACGACTGTGGACGATCGTCCTGGAAATTTCGGTCATGATGGCGCAGTTCCCGTCGAAGGAGATCGCCCAGCTCTCCTACGACTACCGCACGCTTGGCCTCGGCTTCGCCAATATCGGCGGCCTGCTGATGACCGCCGGCATTCCGTATGATTCCGACGAGGGTCGGTCGATCTGCGGCGCCATTTCGGCGCTGATGACCGGCGTCGCCTACCGGACCTCGGCCGAAATGGCCGGTCATCTCGGCGCCTTCCCCGACTACGAGCGTAACGCCGACGCCATGCTGCGCGTCATGCGCAATCATGCCCGCGCCGCTCACGGCCTTGCCGACGGTTACGAAACGCTGTCGGTCGACCCGGTGCCGCTCGACCACGCTTCGCTGACCGACAAGCGCCTCTCCGGCCGCGCCAAGGCGGCTTGGGCCGAGGCGGTCGAACTCGGCTCGGAGAACGGTTACCGTAACGCCCAGGTCTCGGTGATCGCGCCCACCGGCACGATCGGCCTTGTGATGGACTGCGACACCACCGGCATCGAGCCCGATTTCGCGCTGGTGAAGTTCAAGAAGCTCGCCGGCGGCGGCTATTTCAAGATCATCAACCGCGCCGTACCGGAAGCCCTCACCTCGCTCGGCTATGCCCCGCACGAGATCGCCGAGATCGAGGCCTACGCCGTCGGCCACGGCAATCTCGACCAGGCTCCGGCGATCAATCCCGGCTCGCTCGCCGCCAAGGGCTTCGGCGAGGCTGAGATCGCGGCGCTCAACGCGGCGCTCGGCCAAGCCTTCGACATCAAGTTCGTGTTCAACAAGTTCACGCTCGGCGAAAAATTCTGCAAGGAGACGCTCGGCCTCACCGACGCCCAACTCAATGACTTCTCCTTCGAGCTCCTGTCCTTCCTCGGCTTTTCGCGGAAGGACATTGATGCAGCCAACGTCCATGTCTGCGGGGCGATGACGCTGGAAGGCGCGCCGTTCCTGAAGGACGAGCACCTGCCGGTATTCGACTGCGCCAATCCCTGCGGGCGGATCGGCAAGCGCTATCTGTCGGTCGCGTCGCACATCCACATGATGGCGGCGGCGCAGCCGTTCATCTCCGGCGCGATCTCCAAGACCATCAACATGCCGAACGAGGCGACGGTCGAGGATTGCAACGCCGCCTACATGCTGTCGTGGAAGCTGGCGCTGAAGGCCAACGCGCTCTATCGCGATGGCTCCAAGCTCTCGCAACCGCTCAACGCCTCGCTGATCGCCGATGACGACGAGGACGAGGACATCGAGGAGGCGACGGCGGCGCTGATCGCCGCCCCCGCCCCGGCCCGCGCGGCCGAAGTCGCCGAACGCATCGTCGAGCGCATCGTCGAGCGCGTGGTGCGCGACCGCGAAAAACTCCCGAACCGGCGCAAGGGCTACACCCAGAAGGCCATCGTCGGCGGCCACAAAGTCTATCTTCGCACCGGCGAATTCGACGACGGGCGCATCGGCGAGATCTTCATCGACATGCACAAGGAGGGCGCAGCCTTCCGCGCGATGATGAACAATTTCGCCATCGCCATTTCGCTCGGCCTGCAGTTCGGCGTGCCGCTCGAAGAGTATGTCGAGGCGTTCACCTTCACGAGATTCGAGCCGGCCGGCATGGTCCAGGGCAACGAGGCGATCAAGAACGCCACGAGTATCCTCGACTACATTTTCCGGGAACTCGCCGTCTCCTATCTCGGCCGACACGATCTCGCCCATGTCCAGCCGGAGGAGTTCGGCGCCTCCGGCCTCGGCCGCGGCGTCGAAGGCGACAAGCCGCAGCCGATTTCGCCGGTCTCGCACGGCATGGTACGCGGCCAAACCGCGAAGTTCCGGCTGGTCTCGAACGATCCGGCCGGCGCGCTGGCGGGATCGCCGGCCGGCGGCACCCTCACCGGCCCCGGCGATCGCGGCGGCAGCGAACCCGCGAAAGGCGCGGCGGTGGTGAAGGCCTCGGCCCGCGCCGCCGCCAACACCAGCGGCCCCGGCGGCAGCGTCGCGGCCACGGCGGTCTCCACTCGCGGTGGCAGTGTCGTGGCCGCGGTTTCGGCGACGCCTGCAACGGCCGCGGCCGTCGCCTTCAAGCGCGACTACGAAGAGGCCCCGGTCGCCGCCCCCGCCCTGACCGGCGACGTCACGCCGGCCCAGGGGCTGTTTGACCAGCCGCTGGCTTTCCCGGCCAGCGACCGGGACGCGGCCAACGTCTCGGCCGATGCCAGCGCGAAGGCGACCAGCGCCGAGCGTCGCGCCATGGCGATGATGAAGGGCTACACCGGCGACAGCTGCTCGGAGTGCGGCAACTACTCGATGGTCCGCAACGGCACCTGCCTGAAATGCGACACCTGCGGCTCGACGAGCGGGTGTAGCTGAAGGCACTCAATCGAAAAAATGTCGCCCTGACGCGTCACCGAATCTGGCTCTACGTCGTAAAGGATGGCTCGATTTCGCATGAAGGTGGCTCACTCCGCTCTTTGGCAGCTTTCTGCCTTCGACGGGGTGAGCCTCAGCAGCAAGGAGCTGAGCGCCCGACGGCGGAAAAAGGCGATCAAAAGGAACAGCGAAACCCGGGCAGGCTTGGCTCCGGCCACACACCTTCATGGAGGCACCCAATCCGCGGCCGCCACCCCTCCCGGGATGACTCTTCAGCCTCGGTCTTGGTGGGGAAAGGTCTTTACCCGCGCAACGATCAGCAATCTCTTCGCCGAAGTCTCACAGAAGATCGACGGCTCCATGTAGACCGAGGCCTTGACACCGTGCGGCGCACTTGCCGGACGGTGCGTGCGGGTCATCGCTGGTAGAAGAGGAATGATAGGGGCACTTACGGCGTAGCAGGGCCAGAATCGGACGGTCCTATCTCCGGTAGAAGAGGTGGCGAAGCCGACGTTCGGCTGACGACCCTACTTGGTCGCAGAGTGAAAGTCGGCAGGCTTCTTGGCGACCCATTTTACGAAGCGTGCGACCGTCTGGTTATCCGTGAGGGGCGTCCCGCTTTCTGCGTGGCGGACCAGTTCGCTCGCCGTGAAATTGGCGTCGATGGTCTCCCGGCAGATGGGATGGACAAGAACGGTGTCACGGCCACCCCGGCTTTTGGGGATCGGGTGGAAGCGGTCCACGGTCTCACCCAGCAATCGGCCGCATAGCCAGCACGGTTCCGGAGGCTCGGCATCGGTTGCCTCGTTCTCAAGCCAACTCGCGTCCCGAATTTTTCGCGCCATCTCGCAGCTCCTATTGCGCAGAACACGGTGCGGCATTGGGCTGTGGCACTATCTGCATTCGCCGCGACTGATGGGCCGACTTCATGCGGTCGGTCAAGTCTCGGAGCAATTTTGTCTGGAAGGAACGTCAGCTTCTTTGAGTGATCGACCGGCGCTACAGTTTGCAATGGTCAGCGCCCCGATCACCGCGCCCACCCACTGGTCTGCTCCCGAAATCGAAGGATCATCAGTCGAGGATGCGTACCAGAATGGAGTAGATGAAGAAGACTGGGCTTTGCCACCTTGGGAACAGCCGCGGCGCGACCGGACGACCAAGGTCGACAAGATAATGGACGTCGTCCGGGTCGACGCGGAGTTCAGCCAAAGCCTCACCGAGAAGCGCGGGAAGATTGACGCGCTGCATGTACGAACACCTCATCAATTCCTCGGCGTCGGTGCCTGACTCAACCACCGATTATTTGGCCGAAATGGAATGCAGTCGATGGCTGCACTCACCGTTTCAAGGGGCCGCCAAATCGAACTCCGGTGAGGCCCGCTTCCGCTCGCCCCAGATCAGGACGAGATTGCGTGTATAGACGAACAGGCCCGCCGCCTGTCCCAAGATGAACACCGGGTCGCGCCGCTGGATCGCATAGACCAGCAGCAACGACCCGCCTGCCAGGGAAAATATCCAGAAGGCGACGGGGATCACGCTTCGCCGGGCTCGCTCGGAGGCAAGCCACTGGACCACGAAGCGGCCGGTGAACATCAATTGGGCGACGAAGCCGAGCGCGACCCAGACGTCGAACTGGTCGACGAAGACATGGCGGAGATAGGTGATAAGGTCGTTCATAGCGGTTGATCCGGGATGATTTCGCTGACATCTGGCCGCACCAGCGCCCGCTTACGCAGCCACCAGACCCCGAAAAGATCGAGAATTCCGCGAAGACCGCGATCGAAAATGCCGTAATTGGAGCGACCGAAGCGGCGCTGGCGATCCTTGACGTCGATATGCACGACAGTCAGTCCCTCCCGCAGCACGAGCGCCGGAAGATAGCGGTGCCAGCCATCGAAATAGGGCAACCGGCGGAACAGTTCGGTGGGTATTGCCTTCAATCCGCAACCGGTGTCGCGGGTCGCGTCCTTCAGGATCGCGGTGCGAAGGCCATTGGCGAAGCGCGAGGAAAGCTGCTTGACCCTGGTGTCGGTGCGGCCCGTGCGCTGGCCGGCGGCAAGGCCGACCGTTGGCCCAGTCGATTCCAGCGCGTCAACGAGCGCTGGAATGAAGGCGGGATCGTTCTGACCGTCGCCATCGATGGTGACGACGAGATCACCGCTTGCGGCAAGAACGCCACTGCGAATGGCCCGGCTCTGTCCAGCCGAGCGATCGTGGCGGATATGACGAANGATCACCGCTTGCGGCAAGAACGCCACTGCGAATGGCCCGGCTCTGTCCAGCCGAGCGATCGTGGCGGATATGACGAAGCGGGATGCCCTCAGCCAAAAGACCCGCCAAGGTTTCCGCCGTCGCGTCGGTCGAGCCGTCGTCGACGACCACGATCTCATGGGCGCGGGCGGCGAGAGCAGCCTCGACTTCGCGCAGCAATACGGCAAGATTTGCCGCCTCGTTGCGTGCCGGAACGACGATGCTCACAAGAGCGAAGGCCCTGCCGGTTCCGACTTCCCGCGCCACCGTCGACGCAGATTGGTTGGTCGCCGTGGATGTCGAGGCATCGGGGTCTGAAACGTCCTGGGCGGCTTGCCTGGAAAGCGGAAAGTCCGGGGTGCGTTGAAATACATCCATGCTAGGCGTCAACCTCCCGCGCCAGCCGCAGTCGGGCGATCTGAACGGCCGCCACCGTCGCCACAACACCGACCAAAGCGAAGCCGATCAGCTGGATCAGCGGATAGGAGAGCGCATCCGGCGGCGGATCGAAGATGCCGGACAAGAGCTTCACCAGCATGTCGGCGGCCACGACGCCGATCAGCGAGCCGATAACCGCGCCCGGCACCAGGATCAGCAACGCCTCGCTCCACAGGAAGCCGCCGATTTCGGCGCTGGAAGCCCCAAGAGCGGCGAGAATTTCGGCGGTGCGTTTGCGCTCGGCAAAGCCGAGGAACAGCATCAGGCCGGTCGCGGCGGCCAGCAGGACGACCGCGAAGGCGATTTCGACCGTGGTGAGCCGTCCGAGATCGACGGCTGTCAGGCTCGAGGCAATGATGTGGAAGGCGGATTCCAGATCGGTGACCGTATAGCCCGACGTCGAGCCAAGGTCCTGGCGGATCGCCGCAGCCAAGGCTTTCGGGTCGCCGAGCGAACGAACAAGCAAGAGCTCATGCGCCGGCGAGCCTGTCTGCGTCGCGAGGTAGCTGGCATTGGCGACGAGGAAGGAATCCTTCGGCGCGGTCGGAAATTCCAGCGCCACGCCGACGAACTTGAACGAGATCGCCTCGTATTGGTGCGTTTTGGCATTTTGAAGCCGCAACTTGATCGGGTCGCCGATTGCCAGCTGGAAATCGTTGACGGTCTCCTGGGAGACCAGCACGCCGTCTGGATTCGTTTCCAGCGCTTTCAGCGTCGCCGCTGCATTTTTGTTGGCGAAATAGGCGTCCTCGACTGCCGTCGCCTTGCCGATCTGTGTCGGATCGATGCCGTAGATATCCTGGAGGTCGTTGCCGACATAGGCAAAGCGATGCTGCATCGGGACGGCGGCCACCACGCCCGGCATCGCTTGAATCGTCTGGACAACAGGACCAACCGGCGTCGCGGTGGAGCCGGTGACGGTTACGTCAGCGCCGTTGGTCAGCATCGCGTCGACGCGCGTCTGGCCGTTGTAGGTCAGGTTGAAGATGGACGCGGCGACAGCGAAGGAGAAGGCTAGAGACACCAGCGCGATGCCGCCGGCGATCCGCCGATGCTGCCGTGACAGGCCGGCAGCGACGCTCGGCGCCGTGGCCTTGGCCAGGCCGATACGGGTTGCCGTCGCTTCCAGGGTCTTGGCGGAACGACCGATCCACCAGGAGGCCAGCCGGATCGTCAGCAGCACGCTGCCGACCCAGAACAACAGCGGCGACAGGAAGGCGGTGTAGTCGACGGCGGTCGCGGTCACACCCTCGGGCGCCAGCACGACCTGATAGTTGGAACTGGCCGACTGCAGGAAGATCACCGCGGCCCCGGCCAGGAAGATGAGATCGAGCCAAAGCCGCTGCCACAGCGGGTCGCTGTTACGGCTCATGGATGTCCGTCCGCGCAGCACCGTCTCCCCGCGCAACCGCCGAAGCGCCGGCAGGACGCCGCAGAGAAGCGCGACGGCGAATCCGCCGATGCCTGACAGGGCGATCCACATAAGTGCCGACGACGACAGCGAGGCCGTCCCGAATTGCAGGGCGGACAGGATCAACGCCGCCAGTGAGCCAACGATAGCGGCCCCAGCCGCTCCGATGGCTTCTTCGGAGGCGATCAGGCGCAGTATCGTCGAGCGATCGAAGCCGCGTATCCGCAGCAGCGCTTCATTCCGGCTCTTGCGATCGCGGTCGGCCAGGAGCAGCGAAACGGTCAGCAAGATGGCGAGCACAGCCGCCGGCAGACCGAGAAACAGGAAGATAACCCGGGCGTAGATCGCGTCGCCGCGAACCGCATCGAGGCGGGCGCCGAGATTGTCACCGACGAGAGCCTGTCCGGCGACGGACGCCTCGAAGTTTCGAACCTGACGCGCCTCCTCGATGAAGGCCGTGTCGGGATAGCTCGCCAGCGCGGCGCGGGTAAACGCGGCGTGAAACTGGACCGTCCGGGACGTATCAGCGGCGAAGAGCGTCGACCATTGCGTCGCCGGCAGAATGACGACGTTGTCCGGGGGCGCCGTCGGCCCGGCGCCGGCCGGCGCTCTGATCGACTGGAACAAGGCATCGGCATTGGGAAGTTCGACGATGCCGGCGACGGTGATCGTGCTTGTTGCGCCGTCACGCCGAAGGATCTGGATGCTGTCGCCGATGCCGGCATGAAGATTCGCTGCGGTCTGCTGCGCCAGCACCGGGCCATCCAGGCTGCCGAGGAGAAGCCGCATCTGTTCCGGGAAAGCAGACCGGTAACCGGCATCGATGCCGAGAACCTTCGCGGCCCCCGTGGTCTGGACAGTCCCGCCGGTGGTTGCCTGGAGCGCCCGCATGTCCGCATAATCGACCTGACTGACTGCGCGGATGGAAGGCAGCGCCTCGAGCGCGGTCTTGATCGCACCGGAGTCCGCGCCGGGCTTGGGCTGCACCTGCCAGTCGACGACGACTTGCGCGACGGCGCGCTGCGTCATCGTCGACGCGCTGATCACCGAGAACACGCCGATGAGCGCGATCAGCGCAACGGCGATCGCGACACCGGAATAGGCCAGCACGATCTGGACGGCGCGACGCTTGAAAATGCCTTTGATCCAAAGACCGAACATGATGGAAATCCTTTCAGGCGGCCTCGGCCAGCCGACCGTGGTCCATGCGCAATTGTGTCGCCATGGTCGCCGCTAACCGCTCATCATGGGTGGTGAGCAGGAGCGCGGTCTCGTTCTCACCGAGGGCATCGAGGACCGCCTTCATCACTGCTCGTCCGGTCGGCTGGTCGAGCTGCCCGGTCGGCTCGTCGGCGAGGATGATCTCGGGATTGGTGACAAGGGCCCTGGCGAAGGCGACACGCTGCATCTGACCGCCGGAGAGCTCGTCCGGCAACTTGTCGGCCAGGTCCGCAAGCGACAGCAACGCCAGGGCTTCGTCAGCGCTCATATGCGCCCGACCTTGAGGTGAACGGGCCGCCAATTGCAGCGGCAATGCCACGTTTTCCCGCACGGTCAGCGACGGGATCAGGCTCGGTTCCTGGAACACGACTCCGATCCGGCCAGGACGGAGCTCCGTGGCGGTCTCTGTACCGAACCACGACAAGAGGCCCGACGACGGCCGCACGATGCCGGCCAGCATTTTCAGCAGTGTGGACTTGCCACTTCCCGACGGCCCCGTGACGGCGATGCGGTCGCCCTGCCGTACGGCGATGTCCGCATTTTCCACCGCATGAACCGAGAGAGCGCCCAGATCATAATTCCGGCCCAGACCCCGCGCTTCGATCAGCGCCTCGCGATCGTTGCGAAGCACGGGATGAGCCGTGCGTTCAAACAGACGCTCGGCATCGTCGAGGGTTTCAACGAAGGGTCCTTCGACGAGATGCCCGTCCCGAAGATGCAGGGTCCGCGTGGCGATCGCCGCGACGGCGCGGCTGTGGGTC
Source organism: Aurantimonas sp. E1-2-R+4 (assembly GCF_036549515.1). Taxonomy (NCBI): domain Bacteria; kingdom Pseudomonadati; phylum Pseudomonadota; class Alphaproteobacteria; order Hyphomicrobiales; family Aurantimonadaceae; genus Aurantimonas; species Aurantimonas sp. E1-2-R+4. The sequence goes on from NZ_JAZHLK010000045.1 coordinate 18,086, forward strand.
GCGATCAAAGCTCCCTTCCCCTTCCGGCTTCTGTCGACCAGAATGGCGAGGATCATCCGCTCGGTTGCCTCGTCGACTTCCGCGGTCGGCTCGTCCGCGACGATCAGGGGCGCGTCGAGTGCCAGGGCGACAGCCAAGCCCGCCCGGGCGATTTCACCGCCCGACAGCGTGGCTGGATAGGCGTGGGCGCGATCACTCAAGCCGACGGAGTGAAGCATCTGCTCTATATCGACGGGATCGCCGCCGCTTCGGTGGCACAACGCGAAAGCGATATTTTCGGCGACGGTCAGATGCGGGAACAGATTGTCGCGCTGAGCGAGAATCCCGAGCGTGGAGGCACGGATCACCGCTTTTTCCGCTTCCGGCCGTCGGGTCATCCGCCGCCCCCCGATATCGACCGTCCCGCCGTCGGGTTCATCGAGGCCGCATAGACACGAAAGAAGCGTCGACTTGCCACTCCCCGAGGGGCCGGTCAGGGCGACGATCTCGCCGGCGCTCACATCGAGGCTGACGCCCTTCAGCGCGCGAATCTCCGTATCGCCGATGTGATAGAAGCGGAACAGGTCCTCCGCATCGAGAAGCGTCACGACGACCACCGGAACGACTCGGCCATCATTTTCCACTGGTCGACATTGTCGGCGCCGGCGGGCGCGGACAATGTCAGGACCGCTTCCTTGCCGTCTTTGAAAAAGTAGATGCGGCGGTTCTCAAGGCGGATCTTACGGTCGGTGACCGGGTTCACCGCGGAATTCGACAGGTAATCGACCGCGACCGCCTCCCCCGCCGGCAACGGCATCGTGCGAATGTTCCTGACATCGACAGCGTGGCCCCCGGCGACGAGGTCGGCGGCCTCCTTCTGCTTGACACTTGCGGAGGTCGGCATTTCGGATGCCTTCGTCACGTCGATGGCGATGCGACCGTATTTGTCCGCGAAGCTGACACCGTCCGCTGCGTCGCTGCGTGACCAGCCCTCCGGAACCTGCATCGAGAACCCGCTCGGAGACTTGTAGGTGATAAAGACCTGATCGTCGGGAATATCGCCGGGAGGATTGATTTCCGACGCCACGGCCGTCTCGCGTTGGGTAGCAGGACTGGATTGGGCAAAGACCTTTGCCGGAGCGACGAGTGCGGTTGCGGCAATCACCGTCCACAGCGCGGTTCTGACGAACGCGGAATTGTGGGTCATCGGATGTTCTCCTGTTGTTTTTGAAGGTGAAGGCGCGTCGCCAGCACCTCGATGCCGAGCGCGGCGTAAAGCGCCTCGGCGAGACGTCGGGTGAAGCTGGCGAAGTCGTTGCAAGGCTTGAACTGAAAAGCCGCCGCCGCCGCCCCTCCGACGAGGATTCCGGCAAGGATATCGCTGGGAAAATGCACGCCGAGCGCAACCCGGGCGGCGCCGACCGCGAGCGTGGCGACGGCGACCAAAACCCCCAACAAGCGGCGAGCGGCGAACAGGAGAGCGATCGCCACCGCACTCATCACCGCCGCGTGGTCGCTCGGAAGCGAACTGTCGGCGACATGCGCGAGGAGATTGGGGGCGAGCCCGATCGCAAAAGGCCGGGGAAAGTAGAACAGGAACGAGATGGCGCCGGCGATTGCCAGTGCGACACCCGCCGCCAGCGTCGCCGTAATCGCCGTCTGTCTGCCCGCTGGCCCGCCGCGCAGCCACAATACGATGAGAACGACGGGCAGGATGCCAATTCCCCAGTCGGCCGTCGCGACTGACAGATCGGAAAGCCAGGGCATGGCTGTCAGCGCGGATTGCGCCGCCGCCACTATCGCGTCGTTGAGGGCAGTGATCGTCACGGTCTCATTCTCCTTCGCTGAAGAGAATGCCGACCTCAGATGATCTGCCCTTGGCCAGAACTATACCGTTTTGTAATCCGGCGAAGAAAAGGCGATATGGCAGTGCCATCCGCCCGACGAGAAAACGCGCCCGCCGGGGTGGCGGGCGCGAAAGGAAAGCCAAAAATTCTCGTCAGATGCCGTCAGTCGAAGCGATAGGACATTTTGGCCCAGACAGTATGGAAATCCGTCCGATCCTTCGTGTTCGCTGTAAAGTCGACCAGTTGGGCACCGTTGGTCGCTTTCGCCGACCAGTCGTTCTTGCCGAGGTCTGTATAAAGATATTCTAGACCGACCGACATATTCCGCGAGACGAGATAGTCGATACCGCCGCCGACCGCGTAGCCGGTATCGGTCTTGCCGCGGCCGGCAACAACGGCACGAGATAATGCGGCTGCTTACCGGCGATCAGGCTGAAGCTGGCGACCACCGGCACGAACCAGAGTGTCACGAAGCGCAGCGCGGGCGTGAATTTCCAGGCGCCCAGAAGCGCGGCCATCGGACGCTTCATCGCGCCTTTGTGGCCGGCCCAGACATAAGGTGAGAATATCCACGGCATCGCGAAGATTGGCAGCAGCGGCAGGTAAAACCAGAATGGTCGGGCATGGCTCGACGACAACGAGCCGGAAATGCGACCCGCGGTCTGGTCCCAGATCAGCGATCGGGCGAACTCGCCATTGGTTTCGACCAGCGCGGGCACGATCCAGGCGGCTATCGGCAGCAGCGAGACCAGAACGGCGAGACCAGCGCTTTGCCAAAATGCCCTCGGCGCCAGCGCCTGACGCTCGGTCCGCCAGAGCGGATAGGCCGCAATTGGCCAGAACAGATGGAGATAGACCACCGGCCCCTTGGCCAGAACACCCAAGCCGATGGCGAAGCCTGCGATGGCGATCCAGCGCCATGACGGTGAGCGGGCATGGATCAAAAGCGCGATCAGCGCGCCGAGAATGCAGGCGGTCAGCAGGAGATCGAACAGGATCAAGCCGGCATAGATGACGAAGACGACGTTGCCCAGCGTCAGCCAGCCGACACGCGCGACGAGGACGTCATCGCTGGGAAACAGCTCGGCGGCCAAGCGGCGTGTGAGGACCATGACGGCGGCGGACACGGTAAAAATCATCGCGAGCGCCGCGACGCGCGACACGCCGAAGACCGCCCATGACAGATCGATCAACCAGAACAGCAGCGGCGGCTTGTGGTGATAAGCGGCGAAATTGAAAGTGGGGACGATGAAGTCCCGATTGACCATCATCTCCCAGGCGACGGTGAGATAGCGCGTCTCGTCCGGCGGCAACACCGGCCGCAGGGCCGCCGAAACGAGGATGAAAAGTCCGAGCACGAGGATCGGCAGGACGAGGGTTGGAATACGCCGAGGCATGGGAACATCGCCCTATGTGCGGACGAAATCCGCGAGACATTCAACTTTGTGGACGGCAGGATCCGCGCCGGTTCAGCCAAAGCCGCTTCGGGGAAGCAGCGGGAGGGTCGGCAGTCCAACGCGGTGCGCTCGGGACGAGCCTCTGTCACCCCGAGCGTTGTGTCGTAGAGCGCGAATTGTCGCCCTATTCGGCCGATTCGACCGAGGACGGCGATTTCATTATCGGCACCATCCGCCGCAACGCGTCCGACCGGAACACGAAATGCTGGGCAAGCGCGCCGACGATATGCACGCCGATCAGGACGAGCAGCGGCGTCCAGAGGACGGTGTGATAGCCGGCCAGTGTGTCATCGCCGGTAAACCAGGCGGTAAGGCCGACCACTGGCATGAGGATCAGCACGACGTAGAGCAATGCATGCGTGATCTTCGCGAGCCACACCGCCCAGTCGGGCTCACCCTCTGAATGCGACGGACGCCCATGGATGAAGAAGCGGTCGAGCAAGCGGATGGCGGCCGCGACAAGGATCGCCGAGCCGAGGACGATGTGGGTCCAGCCGAGAATCGTCGTCGTGGATGAAACCGCCTTGCCCTCGAGCGTTCCGTCCCAAAGCGAGACCATGAACTCGCTTTCGAGATATTGGACGATGATCAGAACGACGATCAGCCAGTGCATGGCGACATTGAGCCGGCTCCAGCCGGCGGGCGATGACTTTGCATTCATAACCGATCACTTCCGATTTCAAACTGGTGGTTTTCCGGCGCGCGACCCTTCCGCCGCCGATGTAGAATCCTTCTAGATCGGACGGGTCTTCAGTGGCATTTCCGGAACTATACGGTTTTGCAACCTTGGAAGGTGTGACAGTTGCGCTCGCGATGGCGCCGGCGGTCCGATCAAACGCATGGCGAACCATTTGCAGCGAGCGAGACATCAATCCGCGGATCGCGCAACTGAGGTTGGGTGTCCCTATCCAGTCCGGATCTAGGGATTCTCGCCGCTGGCATTGACCAGTCTGAACCGGACAACAGACATTTCCCGTCTGTGATGGCGGGGTCTCACGACGTCCCGTGAAACCTCTTCGAGATAGGGGCGCTGCTTGGCCGCCATGTCCTGCGACATGGTGATTTCGTTCTCGCCGGATAGAGCGCAGAGGCGCGCGGCCAGATTCACCGTCCGACCAAGGATCGTAAAATCCGCCCGCTTGCCGGCGCCAAGGGCGGCGGCGATCACCTCGCCCCGATAAAGACCGACGCCGGGATGGCGGGCCAGCGAATGGCAGGCTTCGATGCTTTCCGCCGCGGCCGCCACGGCGCGGTCGTCAGCATCCTCACCCTCGAAGAACGCCATGATCCCATCGCCGATGATCTTGTCGATCTCGCCATCATGCCGTGACACTGCTCCGGCGACGGCCGTGACAAAGGCATCAATGAGATCCGCCACGTCGCTTGGCGGGGCGCCTTCCGCGAAACTGGAAAAGTCCCGAAGATCGAGAAACATGACCACTGCTTCGAAGCGGGTCGCTGACGTCTCGTCATTGATCGCGTTGCGGACCGCGGAGACGGAGAGAAAACGCTGCAGTCGAAGGTGAACGCCACGAACGTAGATCGCCTGGCGATCAAGCGTCCTCTGGGCTTTGGCAATCACCACGCCGGTCGCCAGCACCGAGACAAAGAGCAGGCTCGCAAACACCTTCGTCCAGAAACCCGTCAATCGGGATATCGCGGATTCAAGCACGCCGCTTCGTCGCGTCGCGGCCAGCGATACGATTTTTCCCGAGCGCGGCAATGCCACGACCCCCAGGGAGGTCCAGTGTCCGGGCAGAACGATATCTTCCTTGAGGGTCGCCGCCCCGGTCGCCGTCAGGCCCTCGAAGGTCGCAGCGTCCAAAGATCCGCAGTCGGCGTTATAGGCGAGCTCGGCGATGCGTCCGCCGGACTGGTCGAGGACCAGGAGGCAGGTGAGCCCGGTCTCGGCCATCTCCTTTCGCAGTTCGGAAAGGACTGAAGCCGACGGCGGGGACGCTCCCTCGAAAAGACCGTCCGCCAGAAGCATGGTCTGGACGAGCCGGATTTCCTGCTCGGCAAAGAGCTTTTCCGCGCTGGCGGAGATGGCGTTGTTCAAGGTGAACACCAAGCCAACCGAACTGACGATGATCACCGGCAGGAGAAGGAGTAGGAATGTTCGCAGCAGTGGAAACGGTGTGCCGATTTCATGCGCATCGGCCCGCGGGGCGGTGTGCGGTAACTGTCTCCCCTTCTTCGAGGTCCACCCGATCACGGCCAGCGCCCATCAAGCACGGGTGCCTCGATCATCGCAGCGCCGATCTTCGGCAGAAGCAGAATATCACTATTAGCGGTCGATGCGGCTCCCGGCGCGAGGGATTGGATCAGGCTGTCGAGGTCGTTCGAGAGCACCGGGCTATCTTCGGCGATCTCCAGGATCGCGTAGCCGCCGGCGATCGGGTCGAGCATCTCGAGAGACAGGCCGCCGACGAGGATCGGACGGCCGTCTTCACCGGGGCCGAGCTGGAAGCTCGATGGCCAGAAGGTGAGAACCAGGCGCTGATCGGATGCCGGCCCGGGCTTCGCATAGGCAGCGACGGGCCGGCGACCGTCGTGAAGCAGCGGTGCGGCTGGCCGTTCGACGAGAGGCACGCGCGATGGCATGAGCGTTTCCAGGAGACCGCCGACCGCAAGGGCAGTCCAGCCGGACGGCTCAAGGCGAGCGGTCAGCCCGGATAGTGAAAGATCGGTCTGAATCCTCAACACCTCGGCCTGATCGCCGGCGATCGTCAAACGACGTTCGGCGACCCTGCTCCAACCGTCGGCCAGCCATTCCTGTGGGCTGATCTGCTCCGCGATGGGCACCGGCGCGTAGTTCACGGTCCAGCGATCGTAGTCCTTCCACAGATGATAGCTGTAGGTCCCGAGATAGGCGGGCAGCAGAACCGCCAGCAGCGGCCCCAGGCGGATGGCCCGATCCTGCCGCCGGGTGAGGAACGCGAAGATCGCCGTCACCAGCAACCCGAACGATACGCCCGCGGCAACGTCGCTCAGCCAATGAGCACCGAGATACAGCCGGGTGAACGCAATGATCAGCGCGGCGCCAATGGCGGCCCCAATCGCCAGAGGACGCCATCGTGGTGCGAGGTGCGAAGCGACAATCACGGCCAGGACACCGAACACGGTCATCGAGAGCGTCGCGTGGCCGCTGGGGAAGGAGAAGGATTCGGCACCCGCATAGAGCATCGTCGGACGGGGCCGTTGGATGATCCCCTTGACGAGCGGGACGAACAGGCTCGACGTGGCGACCGCCATCGCTGCCGTTACCGCGACGCGGAAGTGCCGCCGGATGAGCAGCCAGGCGACGAGCGCCAGGCTCAGGCCGGTCAGCACGAAGCCGTCCGCCGCCATGGTGACCGCCGTGACGATGCGGGTGCCCGCGTCGCTGCGGAAGGATTGCAGGAAATTGTAGACGGCCTTGTCAATCAGCTTCAATTCCGGATCGAACAGGAGATTGCCGAGCAGCGTCAGGAAGCCGCCGGCGGCCAATGCCGCGACCATCAGGACGAGGGTCCATCCGACGATGTTGCGGTGGTTGGAGAGGATATGGGTTTCGTATCGCGCCAGCCGGCTCGCTGACGGGCCACGACGTTCGATCCGACCAAGGCGCCATCGATCGAAGACCGGGTAAGCGAAGCCATAGGCGATTTTGCCTAGGTAATAGAGGACGAGGAGCGTCGCCAGCAGAATGACGCCGAGGATCGCAAGGCGTGGATCGAAGCTGTGAACCCGTGACAGGCCGCGGCCGATACCGGCGGCCGGAATGATGTGAGCGCCGGCCCAGGCGAACGCCGAAACGACGTTGATGACGCTGAACCAACCAAAGTTCATGCCCACCATGCCGGCGATGCCCGGCACGATCGCTTTCACGCCGGGAACGAAGCGGCCGATGAAGATGCTCTTGCCGCCATGTCGCCCGAAGAATGCCTCGCCCTTGTCGATCAGCGCGCCATAGCGGCTGAACGGCCAGACGGAACGCAGCCGCCCCTTGAAGTGGTGGCCGACCCAGAAGGAGAGCGCATCGCCGACCACGGCGCCGGCGCTGGCTAGCAGCAGGATCGGCAGGAACGGAAGTTTGCCGGCTCCCACCAGCCCCCCGGCCGCCACGAGGACGACGGTGCTCGGAATGAACAGGCCGATCAGGAACAGGGCTTCGCCCAGACTGACGAAGAAGACGACCGCGAGCGCTGTCTGCGTGTGTTGGGAGATCAAATCGACGATGGTCTGCGTCATGTCTGCGTCACCGGTCGGCTTGGACGGACCCCGCGGGTCCATGAAACAATTCGCCCACCGAGAAGACATGGCGACGATGGGTCTGGCCCTTCGAGCGACAGGGCACGGGGCACGATCCCGACGCCCACATTAGCGTTCTGCCGGCCGTGGCGCGATCCCGGCCTCGATAGCAACCCGTGTTCGTGATCAGATGTCCTAAACTATACGCTTCCGTATAGTTCACAATTTTGGATTGACCGACTCCCGCAAATGAAAGCCCCCCGAACGCGTCGGGGGGCCGCATGTGGTTGGCGAGGCGTAGACCGGCCTATTTGCTGCCCTCGCCTGCCTCGCCGTCCTCGGACTCCTCCCGGTCGGCTGCGCCGGACTGCTCGTCCTTCTCGTTTTCCATTTTGGGGTTTTGGTCGACGGTGCCGCTGGTCATGTCGACAAGGACCGTCTTCATCGTACCGTCGGCCTGGGCGAGCTCGATCTCCCAGCCGCTCTGGCCGGCCTCGTCGGTCAATCCAGCATCCACCGCATTGCCGCCAGCGGCCTTCTGGGGGGCGTTCACGGCCTGCGCGAGGTTCACCTTGGCGCTGGTGACCTTCGAAAGGTCCAGTTTGGTCTCAGCGCCATTGCCGTGCTCGGCCGCCATGGCGGCACTGCCGGCACCCAAAAGCATGGCAGTGCCGAGGATCGCGGCGCTCGTGCGTTTCATCGTCTGCATCTTGATTTTCCGTTTGATCGAACCGGCGTGATTGCCCGGTCGATCTCAAGGTGGTGAGCGGACATGACCTCGAAAGCTCCGCGACTATACGGATCGGTATGCGAGTTGGGGCGGCCAAACGAATCAGGCCGGCACAATGCCGGCCTGATTCTTCCGATTTTGGAGCGACGACATCCGCGGCTCGCTGCAATCACCTAGCGCCTGCTCCTTCGGACAGCGCAGGCGGAGGCCGCCGTGGGGCGGGCCGGGCTGAGCCGGCCCGCTTCTGCGAATGTCATGAGCAGACTGGACCCGATGCGATCGCCTGTCGCTGGTCGGAAGCCCACTGTTCCCAGCTCGACGCATCCCCGGGCACCAGACCCGGATTGGCCTTATTCGCTGCCGCATAGTGCGCCTCGACATTCTCGCACTGACGCGGTGCCGATGCCGCCGCGTCAGTGCGATCGGCCGGGCTGAATCGCGCCGTCAAACGCCCGGCGATCTGCTGTCGGTCGACACGATGGGAGCCCTGGGTCAAGACGCTTTGGTCGTTTGCCATCGAAGGCGTCGCAATGGCGAGAGGTGCCGCAATGGCACCCGCTGCGATGAGAGATAGAGCTACGGATTTGAACGTGTTCATGATGTCCTCCTGTGGGAGCGATGATCCGCTCTGAGGAAGAAGATAAGACTGGAATATTACGGTGGGCGGGCCGGGCGGTTGTGGTTTTGTAATGACGCGATGCGGAAGATCAGCCGTCCGACAAGCGTTCCTCGCCCGAATGTTTGCCAAGCACGACCAAGAGAAGCGGCGTGGCACCGCGGAGCGTATTCTCGGCAGCGCATCGCCACCCGATTGGCTCGGATCGGGTGGCGGTATTTGCCGTCTCCCGCAGAGACGATCCGCTATGCGGCGTCGCGATTTAGGCGTCTACTTCCACGACCTGCGACGTCTTGATCCGGTCGGCGCGCGTGATGGTGAGGTAGGTGACCAGCCCGGCGATCGTGACCAGGAACAGAACGCTGGTTCCGGTCGTCCCAAGGCCGAACCCGCCATTGCCCACCGGTTGTGACAGAAGATCGCCCATGGAGGCTCCGAACGGCCGCGTCAGGATGTAGGCGACCCAGAAGGCGAGCACCGCGCCCACGCCCAGACGGTGACCGAGATAGACGACGGCGATCAGAGCACCGAAGATCACCGCGGACGTGCCGTAACCCAAGCCAACGCTTTCCGCGACGAGATCCCCCGCCGACGTACCGAGAGCGAAGGTGAAGAGGACCGCCGCCCAATAGAACAACTCGCGCTTCGTCGTGAAGATCGAGTGGATGGAAAGCGTCCTCTCGCTCGCATACCAGGCGGCAAAAACCAGTGCCAGACCCGTTCCGAAGAGTATCGTGGTGGTCGCGAGAGTGATGCCGAGATCATCGACGAGATAGTCCGAGACCAGGGTTCCGACAATGCTCACCAGGACGACGACGAGCCAGTAGCTTGTCGGTACGTATTCCCGCAGCCTGAGCTGGCAGAAAAGGGCGATCAACAAAAGCGCGCCCATGATCAGGGACGTCATGACAAGGCCGAGGCCGATATTGAAGATGAGGAAGTCGGCGGCGGTTTCGCCGACGGTCGTCGCCATGATCTTGATCACCCAGAATGCGAGCGTGACCGCTGGCACCTTGTTCAGCATTTCCCGCGTGAGGCTTCTTTGGGTTTCCAACGGTCTGTCTCCTTTAAGCATGCGGCGCCGAATGGCGCGTGGACTCACGCGAGGCTTTCAGCGTCGCGCTGACGGATTGGGGAGAGCGCGCAGGCGATCCGGAATGCGGCAACCACTCGTGTCTCGATGGGCGGGACCGACATACTGGAAAGCGTCATACGGCAGACGTTGTCGGCCCCTCTCGAGAGCCTTCCCGCCCGACACCGGTCTTAGGAGGTCAGGCTGGAGAGCGCTTTTCTCCGGCTATACTTTTTCGCAATCTTAGGTGGCGGCGAACACGGTCGGTTCCGGGGGGAGCGGGAAACCAACTCGCATCAACAGGCCGGGCCGATTGTCCAGGGCCTCCACCGTCGCGCCGTGGAGCTCGGCGATTGCCGCGACCAAGGCCAAGCCGAGGCCGCTGCCCGGTGTCGTGCGGCTACGGTCGAGCCGATAGAGACGCCGGAAGATCTTGTCGCGTTCGGCTTCCGGAATGCCTGGCCCGTCATCGCCGATCTCCAAGACCGAACCGGCGGGTGTCTGTCGCAGGGCCAGTGTGATCCGTCCCGGCGAGGGTATGTGGTTGATAGCGTTATCGACGAGATTGGCGATCAGCTGAGTCAGAAGATCGGTATCGCCCTCAACGGAAACGCCCGGGGCTATGTCGGTTGACAGCCGATGCCCGGCATCGACAGCGACCTCCGTGTAGACGTCGGCGAGTTTCTCGCCGAGACCGGACAAATCCACCAAGCCGAATTTCGCCCGCCTCGCTCCGGCTTCGATCTGCGAAATCCGCAGCAACGCGTTGAAGGTATCGATGATCGCATCGGTCTCCTCGACCGCGCCGTCGATCGCCCGCTCATACTCCGACGCGTCCCGGGGCTTCCGTCGCGCCGTTTCCAGACGCTGACGCAGTCTTGCCAGCGGCGTTCGCAGGTCGTGGGCGATATCAGTGGACACCTGCTTGAGGCTTTGCATCAGTACCTCGATCCGCGCCAGCATGCCGTTGATGTCGGTGGCCAAACGGTCGAGTTCGTCCCGCCTTGGCGAAACCGGCAAACGGAGGTCGAGACGGCCGGAGACGATCTGGCGCGTCGTCGCCGCGATCTCATCGACACGGCGCGACGGCCCGATGCTGACGATGTAGCCGCCGATCAGCGCCAGCAAAGTGGTGGCGAGGCACCCCCAAAGCAGCGCCGCGAGGATAATCTCCTGAGTCTCGTCGATCAGATGGGAATTGCGGCCGGCGAGCACCCTGTAGGGTCCGAGGACTTCCCCGGAGCTGAACAGCCGGACTTCGCCGTCGGCATTTTGGGCCGCGGCGAGCTTGAGATTGGCATTCGCCGTAACGTCGCCATCGGCGAGCTTGCGGTCCGCCCATCCACCGGTCCACAGACTTGCCGCGATATTGCCCGCGAGGACTTCGCCATCGGGACCGAGTAGCAAAAAGAAGCGGTCGTCGGCCGCGCTTTCCGATCGCTCGATGACCTCGGAGCGCAGCCCGTCCGTGCCATTGCCTGCAAGCGCCCTGCGAAACGCCGCCATATCATCGTTGATCGAGGATCGCACGATCCCCTGCATCTCCGAGGTCGCGGCGACGTAGGTGGTTCCCATGATGACGAGCACGGATGCGACGAAGAGGATCGCATAGCCGACCGCCAGTCGGAACGACGTGGTGCGGAACTGCTCAGGAAGCGGCATTCAAGACGTAGCCTGATCCGCGAATGGTTCGGATCATTTCAGTCGCGAACGGGCGGTCGACCTTGGCGCGAAGCCGGCTGACATGGGTTTCGACGACGTTGGTCTTGGGGTCGAAGTGGAAATCCCACACCCGTTCGAGCAGCATGGTGCGGGTGAGAACACGGCCGCGATTGCGCATCATGTATTCGAGCAGACGAAACTCGCGCGGTTGCAATTCGATCGCCGCCCCGGCCCGTTTGACCGTCCGGGCGATCAGGTTCATCTCCAATTCGCCAACCTTTAGCACAGCCTCTTCCTTACGGCTGGGTGCCCGTCGTCCCAGTGCATGGATACGCGCCATCAGCTCGGAAAAGGCGAAGGGTTTCAAGAGATAGTCGTCTCCTCCTGCTTCCAGACCCTCCACGCGATCGTCCACGCCGCTGACCGCGGTCAGGAATATGACCGGCGTGTCCTTGCCCGAGGAACGCAGCGCCCTGACGATCGACAGTCCGTCCAGGCCCGGTAGCATGCGGTCGATTACCATCACATCGTATTCGCGCGTGCAGGCCAGTTCCAGTCCTGTCGACCCGCTAGTGGCATGGTCGAGATCATGACCGTCCTCACCGAGTCCGCCGGCGACATAATCGGCCGTGGATTGGTCGTCTTCGATCAAAAGAATTTTCATGGCCGCGCCTTCTGACCCGCCTTTGCGGACTGTTCGGAGGAGGACCATTTGGCTGCGAACAGCGCGAACGCCTCGTCCATGGCGACGGTCCGGCTTCCGAGCCATGGGAAGTGACCGTATCGCCAAGAGAGCTGATCCGCAGCCTCGTCGGCCGTGTCGCCATCCACTGCATACTCGAAAATGGCCGATGCCAGACCACTGCGATCGGCGCCGCCCTGGCAATGGACGAGAACCGGCTTGGGTGCATCCTTCATGATCCGGGCGATCCTCGTCATTGTTGCCATGTCTGGAACGCTCCGTGCGGAGATCGGAACCGCATAATAGTCGATGCCGTATTCCGCGGCCACAAGCGTTTCCTCGCGCGACCATGCTTCCGCCGGGTGGACGCCCCGCAGATTGAGAATCGACCGAATGCCCTTTTGCCGAATCAGGGCCTCGAGATCGTCGTCGTCGAGTTGGCCCGATCGATAAAGAATCTCAGGCTCGACGGTATGAACATTGCCGGTCGCCAGAAGATAGCCGGCATAGCCCGCCGGCGGACCAACGAGAATGGCCGCGGCAAGGGCTAAGTGTCGGTCCACAAAGAAGTTGAATGATATGAATCGTTTGTGATTCCATGCTGTTGATTTGATTCGACGAGGGCATGGAAGCGATGTGGACGAAAGCAAACCGCGG
>NZ_JAZHLK010000046.1:0-30840 GCF_036549515.1 Aurantimonas sp. E1-2-R+4
CCATCGACGGCCGCCGTCTTGCGGCCGTGGCAGGGTGCGCACATACTGGCGAAGTTGGTCGGGTCCAGCCTTCGGTGCGGCGCCTTCCGAATGCTGGCGATATGATCGACCAGGGTGGCCTTGCAGCCGCACGCAACACACAGCGGGTTGCGTGCAAGGTGATTGGCTCGGGCCTCCCGCCATGGGGCATCGTAGCCTCGTGCTGCCGGTGACGGGCGGTTGGCGTCGCTTTCAGCCTTGCGCCTTACAGCGCATGGACACGGTCGGCCTGCAGGCACGACACGGCCGCACGCGCAAAGGCGCGGCCCTTTGCTCGGCATATGGTCTCTCCTGAAAGACGAGCGGCCCGCGCCGAAGCACGAGCCGCCGATGGGCTTAGGCGACCTTGACCCTCTTACTGAGCGTGGCGGCAGGGAGGTCGCTGATCGTTACCGGACGAGCCCGTCGCCCTCGCATGTCGCCGCCGAAGTGTTAGGCGACCGGGCGGCCTGCCGCGTGGCCTTTCACGACCATCACGCCAGCCGCAATCGAGGTGCCACCATTCTTCGTGAGGACCGTGCGGACGTAACGTCGAACACCGGTGTATCCCACCTTGACCACGCTATCCGCGGCAAGGGTCGCGGGGAACGTGCCGATCAGGTCGGCCGCCGCAACGTCGGTGAAGTCGCCGGAGGTCGTGGTGTCGCTCTCCTGGATCTTCGCGGTGAAGTCGCCGGCCGTGACGATGGCGCCGCTGTTGACAATGACAGCCGCGCTATCGAAACCGATGAGGTCGATTGCCGGGCTGGTGTTCGTGGCGCTGAGTACGGCCGGTGCGACCGCCTGAACGACGCCAATGTTGTTCGCGATATCGCGCATGTGCGCTCCTTTAATTTGGGGAAAACGGGCGACCCGAAGGCCGCCCTTAGATTTGTTTTAGGCGGAGATTTTAACCTTGCGGAACTTCGCGGGCTGGATCACGCCTGCGCCGACACGGCGCGTTGCGTGCACGCGGGTAATGCCGTTCGTGGCCTGAATGTATGGATTAACCAGAATGGACAAAGCCAGCCTGTCAACGATGCGGTATCCGGAGAAGTCGCCGAACAGTACCGGGTACGTTCCGGCGGCAACATCGGGCATGTCGAGAGCCTCGACAATCGGCCGACCCAACAGAGATTCAGGCTGCCCAAGCGAAAGCGCCGCCTGCCACAGGTACTGGCCGTTTGTATCTTTCAGCTTCCTGATCTGCGCCAAGGTGGTGCCGTTCATGAGCCACGTCCCGGCATTCCTATAAGCGGCAGGAAGTGCGTACATCGCGGTGACGAAGCCGTCGGCCGTAAGCGCAGCGGCGGCCCCGGATACGCTCTCGGCGATGAGGGCGTTGGTCATCAAGCCTTCCGGGTCAAGCACGTTCGTGCCTTTGACAAAGGCGAGGCCCTCTTTTTGGGCGAAGTCCTCGGCGAGGGCAAGCCGCACTTCGGCCTCGGCCTGACCGTCGCTGTCAGCGAGAAGCTGATTGGAGATGTCGGTGTAGGTGTTAACTTCCCTGATCACGACTTCATGCTGGCCGAACGTCGGCTCGCTGCCAGTCTGCGCCTGCGTTTCGCCGCGCCATGCCGCGTTAGTGATCCCAGTGCGCTTGGGATAAAGCACTGAAGCATTGCCGGTCGTGCGGACGCTGGCGATGGCACGGATCGGGCTCAATTCCACAAGGTTCCGAATGAACTCGGCGCTCATTTCGGCCGGAGCCAGGTAGCCGCCCTGCGGATCCGAAGAAACCGTCAGCGTCTTCAATTCCGGCGCACGGTCGGCCATGCGCAGATAGTCGCCAAACGCCTTCGTTTCGGCAGAAACCTCATCCTTCTTTTCCGTCTGGATATTCGGCCGCGCCAGTTTGGCCTCGATGCCGTCGAGCCGTTCGGTGATCTTCGGGTCGGTGGTCTTCGTCTCGACAGCCTTCAGGCGATCGTCCACGGACTTCTGAAGGTCCTCAAGAGCTTTCGTGACCACGGTTGCGGTGTCGTCTTCCTCGCCCTTGAGGACGAGAAGGGAGGGATCAAAGTGATGCATTGTATGTCCTTAACGGGGGGTGCGGAGGGCGAGCGCCGTCCGGTTGATGGCCGCCGCGAGCGAAAGCGCTGCGACTGCCGACTTGGCGCTGGTGACGCGCGCGCCGGGGTGCATGGGGATCGTGACCAACGATGCTTCCAGTAATTCAAGTTGGGTGATGGTGCGACCGCCACCCTTCCGCGGCGCGGACTTGCGGGTGATGAAGCCCAGGCTGATTCCGCGAACGGCCCCTGCGGTGACGAGGGCGCGGACTTCGCGGGCGCGGGCGACTTCGTTGACCAGCAACGTCCCCTTGAGCCGAAGCCCTTCGGTGGTCTCAGTGGCCTCGTGCCACGATCCGAGAGGATCGTTGAAGTCATGGCCGAAGAGCATCGGCAGCGGAAGATTGGCACCGACGAAGGCGCCTTTCTCGATGATGTCGCCGACACGATCGGCGCTGCCGAACGGCCATGCGATGCCCTCGATTGCGCCGCTCTGGTCAGCCGCGAACTTCGTCTCGATGAACAGGCGTTCCATCAGGCCGCCTCCTTCGGTTGGGTATTGTCGCCGGTCGTGGCCTGTGTGCCTGCCGTGGTGAAAGGACTACTGAGCGAATTGCCGTCATCGAGCGCAGGCATGCTCTCGCGGCGCCGCACGTCGTTCGCGGTGAATGCGCCCATGGCGCGGAACTTCGCGTAGGCTTCGGCCCGGGTTGCGGTATCGGCGCGAAGCAGATCGTCGACGATGAACTCGATCGAGAACTGGCGCCGCTCCTCGCGAGTGAGGAGGCATCGGCGATATGCGTCGGTCCAGGCTTTCAACCAGGGCAGAAGGCAGAGCTGCAGGTATTGCAGTGCCTGTTGCTCAGTATTGGCGAACGTGCCCCGTTCCAGTGACTGCAACATCGTGATCGGAACACGGGTGAGCCGCGCCACCTCGCCAAGCGAGAAGGTCCGTTGTTCACTGTGCTGGGATTCCACGCTGGTGAAAGCCACCGGCTGGTATTTTCCCGAATTATCCAAGATCGCGACACCGCCCGAATTATCGCCGCCGTGTGTCGCCTTCCAACTCGTTCCGATGCGGGTGGCGGCCTCCGCAGTTATCTTTCCGTCGAAGGAAAGGATCCCGCCTGGCCGGCTATTGTTGCGGTGCAAACGCGCTGCGGACTGTTCCAGCAGGATCGCCAAACCGATGGCATCACGGCCCGCTTGAAGTAGCCCCAGGCCGCGTTTTCCGTCCAGGCTCGGCGCCTGTATGTGCAAAATATAGTCCGGCCCGTAGTAGGTCGCCCCGATCTTGTAGGTCGGCTCTCCACTGTCCAGCCATTCCACGGTGACGGCGTGCCGCGGCAGATGCGTGATTTCCTGCGGCTTGCCGCCACCTTTGCTGACAAAGGCGAAGCCGTCGCCGTGCAACACCGCGTCGACCGTAACCAGCTCGCGAACCTTTCCGGCTGATTGCCAATCATTCGCGTCGTCATGCACGATTGCATAGGCAGGGTGGTCGGGCGCCGGTTCCTTGCCGTCTGCGCTGGCCTCGTAAACCTTGGCGGGTAACGTGCCGATCGAGGTAACGATCAAGCTGACGGCGGCGTTGACAGCGGGAACGCGCATTGCGCTGTCAGCCGAAACGGTGACTCCCGTAGACGACGAAGCGAACCAGCCGACGAGAGATGCCCACGAATCGGACGCGGAGTCCGTTAGTGATTTCGTTTCCGACACGGTGACGCTTCTGGCGAACGGCCACATCACGCTTCCTCCCCCGCCAGGATCGCGAACATGGCATCCGCCACGTCAAAAATGATGGCGTCGGCCGGGACGATGACGTGCGGACGCCGGATGCGCTCATTCTCGGCGCCGCGTCGCGGCAATGGCGCTGCCCAGGTTGCACCGTCCCATTCCGCAACGGTCGCCTGCGGCTCTCCGCCCGCTAGGGAAACGATGATGCGCGTGTCGCGCCGGTCGCCGTTCGGGAGTTCTGGGAGAAGCTCGCCGGTGGCTGCGTCGCGGGTGGACATCGCGAGGAAGCGGTCGACCACGAGTCCGGCAACCTTCTCGGCATGGACGGGTTGCATGCCAGTCGTCGCGATCAGGTCCGCCATCGTCCGAAGTTTCATGAGGTCGAGGCCGTTGAAAAGCCACGCCCCCAGCTTGCGATGCTTACGCCCTACATCGACAACCTGTCGCGACAGCCATGAGCGCAGGACGCCCTCGTTTATGCCAGAAACGTCAAGCGCCTCCGCCATCGTAAATTGGTACTCCCCGAAGTCGACGGGAGCGTCGCCGGTCAGCATACCTGCACCGCCTTTCTGGTCGCATGAAGCCAAGCGGGTGCTTGGCGATGAAATGGGCAAAGAAAAACCGCCCGGAGGCGGTTTAGTTACTGATGGGAGGGAACCATCTTCACCTTATACGCGCCAAGACGGCGAGATTTGGCACATCATGCTGCAGATTTTCTTTCAACGTTCCCATTCGCCGCGACGATGGACCTCCCTTCGGCAAGCAAGGCCCGCTTGCCGGCACGGTCGGCGTAGTCTCGACTGTAGCCAAGCCGAATGCCGATGGACTCCAGCGTGCCGCGTGCCGCTACCTCGTCGAGAATCGGCGACAGCGGCGAGATTTCGCGCTCCTGCCAGAGCGGAGCCGGCGCGGAGGCGGTCTGCTTCGTGCCGCTTATGCCCGCGATGAAACGCGCTCCCTTGGCAATTGCTGTCGGGCAATGGGTGACGGTCGGCAGGATTGTCGTGTTCGCGTATGCCTGCGCCAGGGTGGCCTTCGCTGCGGCGCACGCGGCAGTAGGCGACAGCATCGGCATCAGCGCCGGTGAGCCGCTCGTGGGGCGCAGCAGCGTCGCCGCGGCCATCGGCGATGGTATAGCAGGCGGCAGTGACAAGTAGGCTTCCACTGCCGCCTTCGTCCGATGAGGGCGCTTCCCACCGCGCGGCTTGGTGGCCGTGACAGAGGGGCGAACAGTCCGGCCCTTCGCGTCGGTGTAGGAGAGCAGCATGCCGCCATCATGGCCTCGCCTCGCGTCCGGCCGAGTGTAGAATCGGAGCCCGCCGAGCGTCACGGTATGGTTGCCGTACTTCTCTGCCGCGTGGTACTGGTATGCCCAGGGCTCGCCTTTCCAACGAACCTTGCCGTCGCGCTTTACCCGCACGCCGCTCCACGGCCAGGCAATGCCGCCCGCCGATCGCAGCATGTCATGGATGTCGGGCTTCACCTCGTGCAGCATCTCCACCGCAACCTCATCCGGCCCGTCTTCCACCGGCGCGGACATCGTTTCCGACGTGAGGGCGCCGTCCGGCACCTCGTGCGTCTCCCCGTCGTCGGGATTGCGATCCACCGGATTGAGATGGGGCGCCACGTTTCCCGGCTCGACATAAGCGCAACCCTCACCCCGGAGTAGGTGGAAGATGGCGAGGGCGGCGTCGGGGTCTTTCTTCGTCAGCCAGTGCAGGGTCGGTAGGTTGTAGATCATTTTAGTTCCTCGTCAGTGGGCGCCGCTCTTCGTCGGCTTTTTGTGTGTGGGAGTGCACCGCCGGTTTCCACCGGCGTGTGGTGCTTCCACCACGCATGGGGGTATGGGGGTGGTGGTGGCTACCCTGGTGGAAGATGGTGGAAGGCTGGTGGAAGGCTCTGGTGGAAGACCCGCGAGACTAACCGCCACCATAGTCGTCAGACGTGAGAATAAGCCGTTTGCGCGGTCGAGACTCCGGCCCTTCCACGATGATCTTGATGGTGCCGAGATCTAGAAGTCGCTGCATCGCATCGGCAAGATGGCGCTTCGAGACACCCTTCGACTCGGGGTGCTTGGCTATCTTGGCGGGGGCATAGTTGGTGCCGCTAACGTCCGACACGCTCTGCCCGGTGCGGGTGAAGATCGAGAGGACGTTGATGAACACTTCCTCGGCGCGCTTTCGCATCAGCCCGGCAGCCGGTGAGGCCTTGCCGTCGTCCAGCACAAACACGCCATCCTGCCAGCGCATCTTCAGTTCGCCGCCGGTCTTGCCGTAGTTCGCCTTTTTGGTGGTGAGCAATCGAGCGTCGGGGTCTGCGTCCTGCCCTTCGCCTGCCGTCAGATAGAGGCGGGAGCGAACCGAGTTATTCCAGGCCGTCGAGCCGGACGTGCCCGAACCTGATCGCATCCCGTCAAGCGAAGGGTGCGACAAGAGTAGGACCGCGCAATCACACGTGATGGCTATGGTGCGCAACATCCCGACGAACTGGCGAACCTGCGCCCGCTTTATCTCGTCGCCCCCGAACATGTCCGCAGACGTGTCCAAGACGATAAACACCGGGTCGAACGCGGTGACCTGTTCGATAAGGCTAGCCATCAGCGGCGTCGGGTTTATATGCCCGGCCTTGTCGGGTGCGCCGAGGACGGCGTCGCGGTCGGCCAGCGGGACAAGCAGGAAGCTGCCGCCAAGGTCCGCGAAACTGCCCCCGGCATTCTTTAGGATGGCGTCCATCCGGCGGTGAAATTCATCCGCCTCGTCTTCTGCGCCGACGTATAGGACGCGGCCCTGCGTGGGCTCCATGTCCAGACACGTGGATCCGGTGGCAGCCGCAACACCCAACTGCAGCGCCAACAGCGATTTGCCTAACCCGCCGTCGCCGGACAGAAGCGTCACGGTTCGAAGGGGAATGAGCCCTTCGACGAACCACTCGCGCTCGGGGACGGGTTTGCCGTGCCATTCAGCAGGGTTGATGACGGGGAGAGGAATGTTGTCATTCGCCGCTTCGAGCTCGCGCTTGGCTCGACGCAGCGGCTCGTGGTCTACCAAGGCGTCGAAGACCAACGCCTCCGCTCGGGGCCATCGACAGCCATCAATCTGACGGATCTCGGGCGTACCGCCGCGCACGAGAGTGAGCACGGAAACGCCGATCGGCGCGTCGGGATCGAACCGACGAAAGCCATCAGTCAGCACCGCCAGCCGTGGAGCATCGCAAGGCTGGAGCTCCGACCAGTGGCCTGCGAACGGCGTCACCGCAGACCGGGTGCATCCCGTCCAATCCGGTTCGCCGTTGTTGAATGGTATAAGAACAACGTCGCCGCAAAGCAGTTCGGCGTAGTTTTTCGCGTCGCGCAATGAAGGTTCGCGCTCGTCCCGATCTTCCGGTTCAGGCTGAATCGCCTGAGAGACGATTGACATCTTGAATGGCGTCAACTATATTCCCCTCATCAATATGGGATTTTTGCCCGCCCGGATATTTCCGTGGCGGGCTTTTTTTTAGGTTGCGGTTAGGCGGCCATACTGGGTGCCGTGACGCTGATCCACGCGGACCAGAGTGCATCCGGGGCGCCCGCCTGATAGCCTTTGACGGCTGCCGCGATCTGGTCGTCGCTGGGCATCGGCACATCACTGAGGGCGTCCGCCACTAGACCGTCGATGTCGGCTTCACGGAGGATGCGGTCGGTGATCTTCCTCCGCAGCTCTGACTCGACATCTTGGATGAGACGCTCACGCATGACACCGACAGGCGGGGACACCCTACCTGTCGGGTGCTCGACCATCTTCCCGTCGAGCCATGCGATGAATTCCGGCGTGGTCATCGCATTGAGTTCGACCCGGTGCTTTTGGAGCCACGGTGTCCAGTAGGCGCCGTCCGATCTCTCTTTGATGTAGTCAGCGACAGCGGCGGGCTTGGCGTTCTTATCCCGGTCCTCAATGTCCAGCCCCATGCTGATGGCGTCCCAAGGGTCCAGACCGAGGTTGACGATTTCGATCTTCCGGCGAGCCCTGGCCTTCGTCGCCTCCTGCAGGGTCTGCATAATCATCGACCCGAAGGCGTCAGCATCATGCGCAGCGAAGATCGTGATCGGCTCCTCGCCGACCGCGAACGAGTCCAGGAGGTCGCGAACGGCGCGGGTGCTGTAGCCCTTGGAGGTGAGCAAGGCGCAGTCGTTTCGCTCGGGCCACTTCGCCGCCTTGAGGGCTTCGAAGAAACCCTCCTTCTCGATGAACAGGACCTTGTTGAAGGTCCAGGCGGGCCGCTCGTACTTCTCCACCGCCAGGGTGCCGAGCGCGATGTCCTGCCGCATGTGCGGATGGTAAAGCGTCCCGCGCGGGTCGCGATACATGCCAGCGATGTCACCATGGTCGCTCTCATAGGTGGTGAGGATCGCGCAGAAGTTCCCCCACGTCAGATCAGCCTCCAGCTCATCCATGATGAATGGGCGGACGACGTAAAAGAGCTGGCGGCTGCTGAAGCGGTACTCGCCACCGCCCGAAGCCTTGGCAATCGCCTCTGCTAGCCGACCCTCTACGATGTCCTTCTGCGTACGGGATGCCCGTACGCGCGGCCCCGAGGCTTTGGCCTTCCGCGCGATGGAGGTCACCGCGTCGTGGATGGACGTCAGGAACAGACGTAGGTCCGGCTCCTTGCCGTCGGTGGTGATCGGGCAGTGCGGCGTCGTGACGTTGAGCACGATACGATAGCCGCCCGGCTTGGCGTCAAACCAATGACCGAGCCCGGCGCCGTGAATCGCGATGCGACCTTTCCTGACGAAGGAAGTCACTTCCCCCGTGATGGGAGTCCGGTTCACGAGGATCTCCACCGAGGTGTCCTCTGGACTCGCCGTCATCTCGGCCCACGCCTCGATGGTGAAGGGAATGTCCGCCTTCGGGCTTCGCCCTCCGATGGAGGCGGTCCCCGTCTTGACCGCGTAGTGCTGCGGCAGTGCATCCCGCTTCCCGACGAAGCCGAGCCGCTTGGGGTTAACGTCTCGCGCATGGGAGCGCGCGGCACCGAGCAGCGCGATAGCCTGATCGCGGTCGAGCGACCGGCATGGCCTGCCCTTGAAGTCCGAAGCGATGAGGCCAGCCTTGGCTCCCGTGCAACCGTCAAGGTTGGCGATCAGGTCGCGCACCGGCCGGTCGCCCGCAGCCTGGAGCAGCTCATAAAAGTGGTCGCCGTCGTACCAGAAGGGCGAGGACTTCCCCGCGTAGCTTTCACCGCCCGCCATGACGATGGCCATATCGGCCCACGCGGTCGGGTCGTCGTCGTGAGGCATGTCCGGGCCGAGGCTGACCTCGATCCGCGTTCCTACTGGGCGGGGGGCGTCTGACCAATCGTTCGCGGTCGATCCGTTGTCGAGCGGGGAAAGGCGGTGCCGGCGGTTCCGTGTCGTAACAGTGAGAGTGCCGCCCGATGCCGCGACTGCTCCACTCACCACGCGCAGGCCGTTGCCGAGCGCGCCTCGAGTTGGAAGCCGCAGGAGCTTGGTGGAGACCATCGGCCGGTCGATAGAGAACAGGCGCGCGATGTCTGCGGGCTCGCCTTCGATGCCAGGTCCGTCGTCGTCTACGATATAGACGCCATCCTCGACCCGCACCGACGCCGATGCACCCGCGTCGAGCGCGTTGTCCACCAACTCCTTGATGACCAGCCGGCGGAGAAGGTGAGTAGGTACGCCGGCCTTCTGAGCGAGCGTCGAGACCGACCGGAACATGGTCCAGTCAGGCCGCTCGAATTGAAGATCTGCGCTTTTCGGCTCGATCCGTTGGCTTGCTGAAAAATGGTTATCGTTATCGCCGAATTTGAAAGTCGGGGCCGGAAGCGCGCTCACGCCGCCACCGACCGGGAGGCGATCTTGGCGTTGTCATTCGCGTGGTCGTAGACGGCGGTGCGGCGAGTGCTGTCGAGCCATGTCGTGAGGTCATTCTGACGATAGCGCACGCGCCCGCCAACCTTGAGGTAGATCGGGCCGTTTCCCGCCATTCTGGTCTTATTGAGCCAGCTTGCAGACATTCCGAGAAATTCAGCGGCATCGTTCGTGCTGAGCATTTTTTTTGATCCCTTCGATTTTTTTCGCTTGACACCAATCCCGCCCGACTGTAGTTTACGTTGACATCTTCTGGATGATGGGTGATTTGCGGCAGGACGGTCCTTATAGGACAAGCTTGCCCGTTTTGTCAAGTTGAATCTGCCGTCAGGCGCAGATTCTATCGAGCCACGGCCATCCTACGTATTTGTCGCCTTTCTCCTTGATGCTCGTGTATCGCTTCAGACTGTTCCACGAGCGGTGGCCGCTGACGCTCGCGGTTAGCGGGATTGTGCGTCCCATCTCAAAGAGCCGGGAGACGCCTTCGTGCCGCATGTCGTGGAAGCGTAAATCGTCAATCCCGAGAAACTGACATGCCCGTGTGAAGGCTGCGCTGATCGCATCAGTCCCAAACGGAAATATGCGATCGACCGTTTTCGGCATTGATCGGATGATCCGTAGGGCTTCGGGGGGAAGCTCAACCCAAACGTCGTTTCCCTTTTTCTGCCCTGGGTGCTTCATATCTCGAACAAGGATTCTGCTGTGCTGATCATCCAAGTCTGCCCACGTGATGCGGGTGATCTCTTCCTGTCGTCGGGTCGAGAAAATCGCAAAGGCGACAATCTTGTGCATCGGCGACGATTGAGGAGCGCGTGCCTGGCGATCAACAAAGTGCTGCATGATGCTATCGAGTTCGGTGAGGGTAGGGCGCCTATCCCGCTCATCCGACTTTGCAATCTTCTCAAGGCGGGCGAGGGTCCGCTGCGCGACCTGCATCTCCGCATAGTCGAGGTCGATGCCCCAAGCCACCTTCGCGTCGCGGAACACTGCGGCGAGGTGGCTGATATAGTTCCCGACAGTCTGAGGCTTCCGCCCCCCGGCTAGCAGATCGTCCGCGAAAGATACGATGTCCTTAGCGCGGATCGTCACGTCCGTCTTCGAGGCGATGGAATGTGCGCTGATTGTCCGCAGCACCTGCTCCTTGGTCCGGCCAATCGTGCGTTTGTCTGCGAGGTATTTGTCGATTGCGTCCGCGAGAGTTGCGGCTGGCCTGTTCAACTGGTCAATTGCGCCAGGCCTGTCTAACTCGCCCTCTCTCCATGCGGCCCAGGCTACCGCCTCCCGCTTCTTGCTGAAGGTCTTCGCCTCCCGCCACACGATCACGCCGCCTTTCTTTCGCACGATCTGAGCGGTAAATCCGGTGGTGCCGTTCTTTCGTTTGCGTGCCGTGATCGTGCCCATCGGTACAACATCCCTCCTGTCTAGGTACGACATTGTTGTACTTCGATATGAAAAACGCCGCAAGAGCGGGAAAAAGTACAACATTTGAGGATATGACTGGACAGACAAAAATGACGTTAGAGCATTGAAAGTATTGCCAGAACCCAGCGTTTTCGGGGCGCGCCGCTTTGCCGTCGCGCCGATGATCGACTGGACCGATCGCCACTGCCGGTTCTTTCACCGTCAGTTGAGCCGGCGCGCGTTGCTCTACACCGAGATGATCGTCGCCGATGCGATCCTGCATGGCGATGCCGAGCGGCTCCTGGGCTTCGATGCGACGGAACATCCGGTGGCGCTGCAGATCGGCGGTTCGGACCCGGACAAACTGGCGCGTGCCACCCGGATCGCCGCCTCATACGGCTACGACGAGATCAACCTGAATGTCGGCTGCCCGTCGGACCGGGTCCAGTCCGGCACCTTCGGCGCCTGTCTGATGCGCGAACCGGGCCACGTCGGTGAATGTCTGGCGGCGATGGCAGAGGCCAGCGCCGTCCCGGTGACGGTCAAGTGTCGGCTGGGTGTCGACGATCAGGACCCCGAAGAGGCGCTCGACGGGCTCGCCGACGCAGCCGTAGCGGCTGGCGTTGCGGGTATCTGGGTCCATGCGCGCAAGGCCTGGCTGGAGGGTCTCAGTCCGAAGCAGAATCGCGACATCCCGCCGCTCGACTATGATCGGGTCCATCGCCTGAAGCGGCGGCTTCCCGATATCTTCGTGGGGCTGAATGGCGGCGTGAAAACCCTTCGCGAGGCCGAGGCGCAGCTGCCCCACGTCGACGGCGTGATGATGGGGCGGGGCGCCTATCAGACGCCGGACCAACTCCTAGAGGTCGACGCCCGCATCTTCGGCGAAGCGCCCCGGGTGATCGACTTTGCCGCGCTGATCGATACCATGGCTGCCTATGCCGCCCGGCACATCGCGCAAGGCGGCCGGCTCGGCCAGGTTACGCGGCACATGATCGGGCTGTTCCACGGTATGCCGGGCGCGCGGCGTTGGCGGCAGATTCTGTCCGAGGGCGCAAGTCGCCCCGATGCCGGGCCGCAGCTGCTCCATGAGGCATTTGCCACCGTGCGGATCGATGCTGTCGGGCGCGCCGCCGCCTGAGCCCCACGGCCCCGACCGATTTTCGCCTCCCGATGCGCCGAATCAGGGATGCAAACAGCGCGCCGACGGCCTATGACGCGCCATGATTCCGATCGATGTTGCTTCCCTTGCCGCCCTGGCCTTACCGATCGTCGCGGCCGCGGCGGCCGCCGGCTTCCTCGCCGGTCTGTTTGGCGTCGGCGGCGGGGCGATCTTTGTCCCCGTGCTCTACCAGACCTTCGAGGGACTCGGCGTCAGTCACGCCGTCTCGATGCATCTGGCGATCGGCTCTTCCGTCGCGATCATCATTCCGACGTCGCTGCGCTCGCTGGCTTCGCACTGGAAGCGGGACGCGGTCGACTGGACGCTGCTAAAGGGCTGGACGATCGCCATACCGCTCGGCGCCGTGGCCGGCGCTTATATTGCCGCGTCAGCCACGTCGGCGGAACTCCGGGCGATCTTCGCGGCACTCGCCTTCACGCTCGGATTGAAGCTGATCTTCGGGCGTGTCGGGTTTTTGCTGGGCTCGGACCTGCCAGGCCTTGCCGGACGCTCGGTCGCCGGCTTCGTCATTGGGTTGATGTCGTCGCTGATGGGTATCGGCGGCGGTATTCTCAATAACACCTTCATGACGCTCTACGGTCGGCCGATGATCCAGGCGGTGGCGACCAGCGCCGGAGTCGGCGTCTTGATCTCGATCCCTGGCGTCTTCGCCTATATCGCCGGCGGCTGGGGCAATCCGTTGCTGCCGTCGTTCAGCCTCGGTTTCGTCAGCCTCGCTGCCGTCGGCCTCGTCGCGCCGGCCTCGATTCTGGCAGTGCCGCTCGGCGTGGCGCTGGCGCACCGGCTGACCCGCCGCCAGCTTGAACTCGGCTTCGGCACATTCCTACTGATCGTCGCGGCGCGCTTCGCCTACAGCCTGCTGTGAGCGTCCATCACACGACCTAATCGGTGAGGATCAGCCGGTCGCCGCGGAAGTCGAAGGAGGTGAGGGTGTTGAGGAAGCTCATGCCGAGCAGCGCCGACCCGAGACCATTGCTGTCGGTTACCGCCCCTGGCACGTCGTGGCGGACAATGTCGCCGACGCGAACGGCATCCAGCCGGATCGGCGCCGCACGGGCGATGCCGTTCGCCGTCATCACCTCCTGGGAATAGCGCAGGCGTGCCGTGTCGATGCCTATGCTCTCGGCGGTGGCGCGGTCCATGGCCACGATCGAGGCGCCGGTGTCGACGATGAAGGAGATCGGCTTGCCGTCGATCGAACCGTCGAGTCGGAAATGGTCGTCTATCCCGCGCAGCGCCATGAACCGCTTGCCCTCCGGCGCTCCGACCGCGACCAGCGTTCCTGGGACCAATGCGGCCATCAGACGGTTCTTCAAGCCGGCGAGGTCTGGCAGAAAGGTGTAGAGTCCGATCAGGGCGACGAAAGCGAGAAACCAGATCGCGGCACCCCGCAAGGCCTCGCCAAGCCGGGTGCGCAGCATCAGCACCGCCGTCGAGGCCAGCGCCAGGCCCCAGGCGCCATAATAGGCAAGGCTGGCGAACTGGTTGTCATCCAGCCCGACGATCTGGCCGTCGGTGTTGAGCACCAGTGCGAGACCGGCCGCGGCCAGGAGGCCGAGGATGATCCAAAGGAGCCGGCCGCTACGCATCGCCGCCAGCGTCCGCTTCCCGCCGCTCGCGGGTGCGCCGGGAGCGGGCGGTCTCCCGCCGGGCCGGCCGCTCGACGCCCGCCAGCCGGGCAGGCAGCATGTCCATGACCGCCCGACGGTCCGTAGACGAGATGGCGGTCCAACCGGCGATCTCCTCGCCGGTCCGGCCGCAGCCGAAGCAATAGCCGGTCTTCGGGTCGAGCACGCAGACGAGGATGCAGGGGCTTTCGATG
The DNA here is from genome assembly GCF_036549515.1 of Aurantimonas sp. E1-2-R+4. Lineage (NCBI taxonomy): Bacteria > Pseudomonadati > Pseudomonadota > Alphaproteobacteria > Hyphomicrobiales > Aurantimonadaceae > Aurantimonas > Aurantimonas sp. E1-2-R+4. Next base: position 14,043 of record NZ_JAZHLK010000046.1, read on the forward strand.
CTCATGGTCCTCAACGGGTCTGGTGACAGCCATCGTCGTTCACAGGCATTGATATGGCGAGCGTCGGGAGACGGAACAAGCAAAATCCAACGACCGGGCACCGGGCGCCCGTTCAGTCCTGCTCGTCGAGTGCCGGCATCACCTCGAGAACGCGGGAATTGGGGAAGATCGCGATCGCCTCGGTGCCTTCGCGCAGGCGCGACAGCAGTTCAAAGCTGNCGCGGGAATTGGGGAAGATCGCGATCGCCTCGGTGCCTTCGCGCAGGCGCGACAGCAGTTCAAAGCTGCCATCGTGCATCTTGACCAGCGCCTGGACGATCGGCAGTCCAAGACCGGTGCCCTGTTCGGCGCTCTTGATGGCGATCGATCCCTGGCCGAAGGACGATAGCACGATCGGGATTTCCTCCTCGGGGATGCCGGGACCATTGTCCTTGACGGAAACATACTGGCCACCACCGGCCGTCCAGCCGACGCGCAGCACGATTTCGCCGCCGCGTGGGGTGAATTTCACCGCGTTCGACAGAAGGTTGATGATGATCTGGCGCAGCGAGCGCTCGTCCGCCCACATCGCCGGCAGGTCCTTCTCGAACTCCGAGCGCACCACGAGGTTCTTCGCCTCGGCCTTGACCTTGATATAGCCGAGGCAGGCGCGGGCGATCGGCACGAGGTCGATGGCTTCCTCGTCGAGATTGTATCGTCCTGCCTCGACGCGCGAGAGATCGAGGATCTCGTTGATCAGGCCGAGGAGATGTTGGCCGGACGCATGGATGTCGGCGACATATTCCTTGTAGGAATCATTGCCGACCGGCCCGAGGATCTCGTTACTCATGACTTCCGAAAAGCCGAGGATGGCGTTGAGGGGTGTACGCAACTCGTGGCTCATCGTCGCCAGAAAGCGGGATTTGGCCAGATTGGCTTCCTCGGCACGCAATCGCGCTTCGTCGGACATGACGCGGGCGATGTCGAGTTCGGTGATCAGCTCGTCTTTTTCACTTTGATGCTTCAATTGCGCGATCGCGGCGCGGCGCAATGTCTCGGCGACCACGGCGAAGAACGGCACGGCGCCGATCAGCACGGCGTGCATGGCGCCGAGAACCGGTTGCGGGGCCGCGACGATGCCGTAGCCGAGGACCAGCACCGTCGGCAGGAAGGTGAGCGGGACCACCGCTTTCAGGGTCGATGAGATCATCGCGATCATCGCGATCGCCAGGAACAGCACCGTGAACTGAAAAATCTCGAAGCGAAGCGGCGCGCAATCGGCGCAGGACAGCGTCGCGAGATACGCCCATGAAAGCCCGGCGACGACATGGCCGACAACGAAGAGCTTGGCCCAGCGTGAGACATCGAACCGTGCCGAGACATCGGTTGCAAAACGCCGTGAGGCGAGCACCAGAGCCAGGTAGCCGAGAAGCGCGAAGCCGGTCCACACCACCGCGGGCAGCGGACCGGTGAAGACCGACAGCCCCAGTCCGGTCAAAATGACCGGTAGCGGCAGCACGATGGCCGCCGCCTGCAGCGCGGCGGCATGCTGGGTCAGGAGCTCGCGGTCGAACCCCGGCGCAAGACCGCCGCGTGACGACAACCGCTCGCGCGTTGCCTTGAGCGTCTTGGCGATATCGCCACTGCGTGCGGCGCGCGGCCGCTCGACGACGGCATGATGATAACTGGGCGGTGCTGCGACTGACATGAAACTCGATCGATCGCCTGGATACGCTTGATGACCAGGCCATCCTGTTTCGAGAAGCTTAAAAAAATGCCTTAAGAAAGAACGAAAAAGCCGATTGTTCTGTGGAAACCGCGCGGCGGGTCACCCGTTCCAGGGTTGTGTGTCCTTTCGGGCCACGAACGCCCTTGTGCCGCGCCGCCTTGGCAGCGGGGCCGCGCCTGCCTAAACCATTGCCGATGAAACGGGATCGGGAGATGACGGAATGAAACTGTTCGACGGCGGGCGCGCGCCCAATCCGCGCCGGGTGCGGGTTTATCTGGCGGAAAAGGGGATCGACATCCCGATCGAGCCCGTCGATATGGGCAAATTGGATCACAAATCGGATGAGATTACCAGTCGTAACCCCTTGCAACGACTTCCCGTTCTCGAACTCGACGACGGCACCTGCCTGACCGAGTCGATCGCCATCTGCCGCTATTTCGAGGAAGAACATCCCGAACCGCCGCTGTTCGGCACCGGCGCGCTGGGCCGGGCCAAGGTGGAGATGTGGAACCGCCGGCTCGAACTCGGCCTCCTCCAGCCGGTGGCCGCGGCGTTCCGTCACACTCATCCGGCGATGGCAACATGGGAAGTGCCGCAGGTCGCAGAATGGGGCGAGGCGAACCGGCCGAAGGCGCTGGAATTTCTCAAGCTGTTCGACGCGCATCTGGCGGACAACCGATTCGCGGCGGGCGATGCCTACAGCGTCGCCGACATCACCGGCCTGATCGCGATGGATTTCATGAAGCCTGCGAAGATCACGCCGCCAGAGGATCTGGAGAATGTCCGTCGTTGGTACGCCGAGGTCTCCGCGCGGCCGAGTGCCAAGGCCTGAGCATTAGAGCGGTGAGAGACGATCCGACAGCGCTCTATCGTACGATCCGTGCCTGCCGGATCTGCCGTGAGGCGCCGCTGGGGCCACCGCTTCCGATCGAGCCGAACCCGGTGCTGGCGATCTCGCCGACCGCGCGCCTCGTTATCGCCGGGCAGGCGCCCGGCAATCTCGCCGACAAGACGACCAAGCCGTTCAACGACCCGTCGGGCGTGCGGCTGCGGGATTGGCTGGGGATCGGCCCGGACGTCTTCTACGACCCGGCGCGGGTCGCGATCGTGCCGATGGGCTTTTGCTTCCCGGGATATGACGGCAAGGGCGCCGATCTACCGCCGCGCAAGGAATGCCGGGCGACCTGGCACGAGCGGGTGATGCGTGCGATGCCGCAGGTCGAGCTGGTGCTGGCGGTGGGCATGTATGCCCAGCGCTTCCATATCGCCGGCGGTGGCGCGCGAACGCTGACCGAGACGGTTGCCGACTGGCGCAATATCCTCGCCGGCGAGGGACGTTTCGCGCAGGTATTGCCGCTGCCGCACCCGTCCTGGCGCAACAATGTCTGGCTGAAGCGCCATCCCTGGTTCGCGACGGAGCTTCTGCCGGAACTGAAGCGGCGGGTGGCGGAACTTGTGTGAACCGGCGCTTGGCGACCCTACCGGTTTTGGCGCGCCTCCTGTAATCCTTGGGGCGCAGGACAGGGAGTAAGGCGTCGATGGACCGGCTGGACAAGAAGATACTGAGGCTGCTGCAGGAAAACGCGACGCTGGCGGTCGCCGACGTCGCCAAGCGAGTCGGACTGTCGACGACGCCGTGCTGGCGGCGCATCCAGAAGCTCGAGGAAGAGGGCGTGATCAAGCGGCGGGTGGCGATCCTTGACCCGGTCAAGGTCAACGCACGGGTCACCGTCTTTGTTTCGATCCGCACCAGTTCCCACTCCAACGAATGGCTAAGGCGGTTCTCCGAGGTGGTCGGCGAGTTTCCCGAGGTGGTCGAGTTCTACCGCATGAGCGGCGACGTCGATTATCTCTTGCGCGTCGTGGTGCCGGACATCGCCGCCTATGACGCCTTCTACAAGCGGATGATCGCCAAGATCGAGATCCGCGACGTCTCCTCCTCCTTCGCCATGGAGCAGATCAAATACACGACCGAAATGCCGCTCGACTACATGGTGCTGGACAAGGAACCGCGGGGGGATTGACGGCTGCTACCGCCGGGAAGCCGCCGCCGCGTTGATCAGCGCTTGAGCCGCGCCAGCAGCGACGACGTGTCCCAGCGCTTGCCGCCCATCTTTTCGACGTCGGCGTAGAACTGGTCGATCAGCGCGGTGACGGGCAGGGTCGAGCCGTTGCGCTTGGCCTCGTCGAGGCAGATGCCGAGATCCTTGCGCATCCATTCGACCGCGAAGCCATGCTCGTAGTGGCCCTCGTTCATGGTCTTGTGGCGGTTCTCCATCTGCCAGGAGCCGGCGGCGCCCTTGGAGATGACGCCGACCACCGTCTCGATGTCGAGCCCGGCGTTCTGGCCGAAGGCGATGGCTTCCGACAACCCCTGGACGAGCCCGGCGATGCAGATCTGGTTCATCATCTTGGTGAGCTGGCCGGACCCGGCCGGACCCATCAGCCCGACCATCTTGGCATAGGCCTCGATCACCGGCCTGGCGGCGTCGAAATCGGCTTGCTCGCCGCCGCACATCACCGTGAGCGCGCCGTTCTCGGCGCCGGCCTGGCCGCCCGACACCGGGGCGTCGATGAATTTGAAGCCCTTTTCCCGCGCCGACGCGTCAAGCTCGCGGGCAAGCTCCGCCGAAGCGGTGGTGTTGTCGATCAGCGTCGCGCCCGGCTTCATGCCGGCGAAGGCGCCGTCGTCACCATAGATGACCGAGCGCACGTCGTCGTCATTGCCGACGCAGGAGAACACGAACTCGGCGTCCTTGACCGCTTCGCGCGGCGTTGCCGCATGCGATCCGCCATGCTCGGCCGCCCATTTCTCGGCCTTTGCGGCCGAGCGGTTAAACACGGTGACGTCGTGCCCGCCCTTGGCCTTGAGGTGGCCCGCCATCGGATACCCCATCACGCCCAATCCGATGAATGCAACCTTCGCCATGTCGTGTTCCTTGTGATCGAATTTGTTGGGAGCAGGAGTTACATGAGAGAGGCGCCGTTTCAATCCTGAGAGGCGCCGGAAGCTCGGTCGGTCGTGACCTGGCGCTGCCGCGTTACGAGGCCGGCTTTTGCGGCTCGGGATGAATCTCGATGGTGATGGTCTGGCCGACAGCGGTTGCGTAGCGCGCCAGCGAAGCCATGGATGGTGCGTGACGTCCGCTTTCCATGCGGGCCACGGCCGATTGCGTCGTCTTCATTCGCTCGGCGACATCCTGCTGCGACAAGTCTGCCTTGGCGCGGGCCTTGATCAGAGCCTTGGCCAGCGCCAACTCGTTGGCCATCGCATCATAGGCGGCCTTGACCTCAGGGTCGGCCATCAACTCCTCGCGGAACTCCTCGTAGCTCGTCAGCTTAGACATCGAACATCCTCATTCGTCGCAGCGCCACGTTGATGATCCGGCGAGGCGTCGTCTCGGTCTTCTTGACGAAGGCGGTCAGCACGACGATTCGCCGTCCGGAGGCGGCGAAATATAGCGCCCTCGCAATGCCGTCCTTGCCCTTCAACCGCATTTCCCAGAGCTTCGACTCGATCGGGCGGACATAAGGCATGCCAACGCTCATCGGACCATTCTCAAGCAACAGGTCCGAGACCGCCGCGAAGCGGGCTCGCAGATCGGGGGAGAGCTTCCGAATCTCGGCCTTGGCCTCATCCGTCAGAACGACAGACCAAGTCATGAATATATCGCATATATGATATAATTCAACCTTGGCTTTCCTACCGCTTGAGATGCCGGGTCAGCCGCCGTTCGACGAAATTGGTGGCGTGGCGCAGCGCCTCGACGATGGAGAGATACAGGAGCGCCGCCCAGACATAGGTCTGGAAGTCGAAGGTGCGCGAATAGGCCTGTCTTGTCTCGCCGAAGAGGTCGTAGACGGTGATGATGGCGACGATCGCCGAGGCCTTGATCATCAGGATGATCTCGTTGGCGTAAGGGCGCAGCGCGACGATCATCGCCTGGGGCATGACGATCTTCCAGAAGATCACCAACCGGTGCAGGCCGAGCGAGCGCGCACCTTCCAACTGGCCCTTCGGCACGCTCTCGATGCCGCCGCGCAGGATTTCGGCCTGATAGGCGGCGGTGTTGAGCGACAGGGCGAACAGCGCGCAGTACCAGGCCTCGCGGAAGAACCACCACAGTCCCACCGCCTCGAAGGCGCCGCGGAACTGGCCGAAGCCGTAATAGACCAGGAAGATCTGGGCGATCAGCGGCGTGCCACGGAAGAAATAGACGAAGACGAAGGCAAGCGTCCGCGCGACGGGATTCGTCGCCATGCGGCCGAGCGCGACCGGCAGCGAAACGATGGCGCCGCAGACGAAGGAAATGAGGACCAGCGAGACGGTGATCCACAAGCCCGACAGGTAGGAGGGGCCGAAGCGGGTAAACAGGCTCGGGTTCCAGACGCTGGCGATATAGGCGACAAGCCCGGCGGCGATGGCGATCCAGAGACCGAGGGCGACGATGCCGCCGACGCCGCGCTTCGGCTTGGCGGCGGCCGGCGCGGCGAGCGCGGGGGCGCTCACTTGGCCAGCTCGCCGCGTTTGGTCCAGCGATCGATCCGGCCGATCGCCGCCGAGGAGAGGATCGTCAGGACCAGATAGAGCACGATCGCCACGCCGAAGAACAGAAAGGGTTCGCGGGTCACGCGGGCGGCGATCTGCGACTGTCGCAGGATGTCGGCAAGACCGATGACCGAGACCAGCGCGGTGTCCTTCAACAGGTTCATCCACAGATTCCCAAGGCCGGGCAGGGCGATGCGAATGAGCTGCGGCAGGATGACCAGCACCATGGTCTGCGACCGGCGAAGGCCGAGGGCCGCGGCGCCTTCTCGCTGCCCCTGCGGAATCGCCCGAAAGGCCGACAGGAACACCTCGCTGGCGAAGGCGGCGAAGACGAAGCCGAGGGCGACCATGCCGGAGACGAAGCTCGACAAGGCCAGACTCGGTAATCCTGTCGCGTCGGTGAGCGACTTCAACGCGCCGTTGACGCCGAAATAGACGAGAAACAGGGTCAGCAGCTCGGGCAGGCCGCGGAAGATCGTGGTGTAGATGTCGGCGGAGAGCTTCAGGAAGCGATCCTGAGACTGCTTGGCGAGCGCCAGCAGGAAGCCGGCGACGAGGCCGATCGGCAAGGTGGCGAGCGCCAGCGCCGCGGTGACCAGAACGCCTCTCGCGATGTCGTCGCCCCATCCGGTCGGGCCGAAGCCGATCAGGGTCCAGTCAATGTCCATGGGGATCGATGGTTAGCGGGCACGTCGGGGATCATCAAGCGGCGATGACACACTGTTTCATTGCGGTCCCTCCAGCGCGCGGTATCTGCGAGGCGTCTTTGGTTCAACAGGAGGAATCCGATGCCCGTTTCCCGACGCCACTTCGTTGCCGGCGCGCTCGCCGCCCCGGTCATGGTCCGCTTCGCGACGCTACCGGCGGCCGCCAAGGCGCCGATGGCGACGACGCAGGTCGCCGCCTACCAGCAGATCACCGTGGGCGACGCCGTCGTCACGGCGATTTCCGACGGCTTTCTCGACCTCGACGTCGCGCTCTTGTCGAACGTGACGCCCGAGGAGGCCGCCGAGATCCTCCGTAACGAATTTCGAGGCGCATCGCCGGTCAAGACCGGCGTCAACGCCTATGTCGTCAATACGCCGGAGCGGACCGTGCTGATCGACGCTGGCGGCGCCGGGGCTTTCCCGAACCTCGGAGGCCTGGTTGCGAACCTTGAAGCCGGTGGCATAGCGCCGGACGCGATCGACGCCGTACTGATGACGCATCTGCATCCCGACCACATCGGCGGGCTGGTGACCGACGGCAAGCCGACCTTTCCCAATGCGGATGTCCATGTCCACAAGACCGAGCTGGAGTTCTGGACCAGTGCCGCCAATCGCGACGGCGCCCCAGAGGGGGCGAAGGGCTTCTTCGACGGCGCCAAGGCGGCGACGGACGCCTATGGCGACCGGGTGAAGACCTTCGAGGGCGACGGCGAGGTGCTGCCGGGGATCGCGGCGCGCGAACTGTTCGGCCACACCCCTGGCCATTGCGGCTTCCTCGTCGGCGAGGGCGAAGAAGGATTGCTGATTTGGGGCGACATCGTCCATGTCGGTCCGATCCAGTTCGCCAAGCCTGAGGTGGGCATCAGCTTCGATGCTCAGCCTGACAAGGCCATCGAAACCCGCAAGGCGATCCTGAAAGAGGCCAGCGCAAACCGGACGCGCATCGCCGGGATGCATATTGCCTTTCCCGGCGTCGGCCATGTGGTGGCGGCCGGGGAAGGGGGCTACGCGTTCGAGCCGGCCGCCTGGCAGTACGATTTCGGCTGACCGACCGGCCGCCACGCTCTGTTGAAACGACGAAGGCCGCGACGGGATATCCGCCGCGGCCTTCGTCATGCGTCGATGGATGCTCGGCTTATTCGCCGTAGACGTCAAAGTCGAAATACTTGTCCTGGACGGTCTTGTAGGTGCCGTTCTCACGGATCGCGACAATGGCGTCGTTGAACATGCCCTTGAGCTTGTCGTTACCCTGGCGCAGGCCGATGCCGATGCCCTTGCCGTAGATCGCCGGATCGGCGGGCAGGGTGCCCAACATCTTGCAGCAGGCACCGGCGTCGCTGCCGATCCAATCGTTGAGTACCACCACGTCGTCGATCACCGCGTCGACCCGGCCGCTCTCGATGTCGAGCTTGTATTCCTCCGCCGTCGGATACTGGCGCACGTCGGCATCTGGAAACAGTGCCTCGGCGGCGCGGGCGTGCGTCGTTGCAGCCTGGGCGCCGATCGCCTTGCCCGCGAGGGCCTCGGCCGTGGCTTCCGTGATCGCGGAATCCTTCGGCACGGCGATTGCCGGCGGCGTCTGGTAATATTTGTTGGTGAAGGCGATCTGCTCCTCGCGCTCGGGCGTGATCGACATCGACGCGACGATGGCGTCGAAATTGCCGTTCTGCAGCGCCGGGATGATGCCGTCCCAATCCTGGGTGACGAAGCTGCATTCGACCTTCATCTGGTCGCAGAGAGCTTGCGCGATATCGACGTCGAAGCCCTTCAGCTCGCCCGAGGCATCGAGAAAGTTGAATGGCGGATAGGCGCCTTCGGTGCCGATGACGACCTTCGACCAATCCTTGTCGGCATCGCTTTCCTGGGCGACGGCCGAGCCGGCGGCGGCGAGGGCCACGATCGACGCGGCGAGCGCCAAAGTGAGGGGGAAACGCATGAAAACCTCTTCCGTGTTGCGCGGCACGGCCCGGACGTTCGTCGTCCATTGAGCAGCATGCCGGTTAGGGAGGCGATGCTGCCACTATTTCAAGGCGCTAGGCAACTGCGACCTTCGCCTCTGGCAGGCGTTGTCAATCATGATGCGCCGGCGCATGGGCGTCTTTGAGCCCGTGGTCCGCTCGTGGCGGCCAGGTTCCGTGCCGGCGGATTCCCTATGAAACCGGCCGCACGCGCCGGGCCGCGAGGGCGCAAACGACGCCTGCGGCGCCGAAGGCGGTCATCAGAAGGAGAAGGCCAACGGCGCCGCTCGGGCCGGTGGCGAGGATGGCGGCGAGGATCGAACTGATCGCGCCGAGGCCGATCTGGCAGGCGCCGAGAAGGCCCGCTGCTGCCCCGGCCGCCTCGGGCCGAACGCTGACCCCGCCGGCCGTCGCGGAAGGCAGCGCCAGTCCGTTGCCCACTCCGACCAGAAGCATCGGCCCGAACAACGTCAAGGGGGACAGAAACCCTCCGCCGATCAGCGCCAGCGATAAAGCAGTGGCGGCGACGGTCAGTGCCGCCCCCACAACCATCAAATTCTTGATGCCGAGGCGCTCCGACAGGCGGGCCGTGCCGAAATTTCCGATCATGTAGCCTGCCGCGCTGAGGACGAACCATAGCCCATAGCCGGCCGGCGTCATGCCGAGAATGGTGACGGCCACGAACGGGGCGCCGCCCAGAAAGGCGAAGAACACCGCCGAGGTCAGCGACGACGTGCCGACATAGATCCAGAACGCGCCCGAACGGACGAGTTCGCCATAGGTCTGGAACTGACTGAATACCGGCTTGCCCTTTTCGCGGTTGGTTTCCGACAGGTCGAAGGCGAGCAGCGCAAGGGTGAGGACGCCCATCGCTGCGAGCAACCAGAAGACGCTGCGCCAGCCGAGCGCCGTATCCATCGCCCCGCCGATCGCCGGGCCGATCATCGGGGCGACGGCGAGCCCCATCGTGACATAGCCGATCATCGCCGCCGCGCGCTCGCGGCTGTAGACGTCGCGAACGATCGCCCGGGACAGGGCGATGCCGGTGGCACTGGCCGCTTGCACAACGCGGCCGACAAGGAACAGGCTGACATCCTGCGCCATCAGGCAAAGTACCGTACCGATCAGGAAAAGAACCATGCCGCCGAGAATGACAGGCCGGCGCCCGAACCGATCCGACAAGGGGCCGGCAATCAGCTGAATGAGCGCCGTGGCGACAAGATAGAGCGACAGGCCCAACCCAACCGTCGCGCCGTCGGCATGCAGGTCGCGCGCGATCGAGGTCATCGAGGGGATGAAGATGTTGATCGCCAGCGGCGACAGCGCCGAGGCGATCATCAGCGTTGCCAGCATCGGGCGCCGCGCGACCATGGCCGGTATCGTCGCGCCCATGCTGTCTTCCTCCCGTGCCGTGGCCGGCGAGGAGGGCAGGATCGTCGGTAACGGCTGCTTGCTCAATGGATCTGGCTCTTCAAGGGGGCCGCGACACCGCGCACCCGTTCGCGATAGAGGGTGTAGAGGCCGCTCGCCACGACGATGGCCGAGCCGAGCAATACCGGCGTCGAGGGCCAGTCATCGAAGACGACCACCCCGATGACCAGGGCATAGAGCAGCACCGAATAGCGGAATGGCGCCACGAAGCCCATATCGCCGGTGCGCATGGACTGGACGATGAAGATATAGCCGACGATGATGCTGACAGCGGCGCAGGATAGCCACAGGGCATTGGCGGCCGAGACCGGTTGCCAGCCGCCGGTGAACGGGATCAGGATCCAGCCGAGCAGCGAAACCGCGATCGCCGCGGTCAGCGAGATGAACAGCGAGGGTATCGCACGGTCCATGCGACGGGTGGCCAGATCGCGAATGGCGGAAAACACCACGGCGGCGAGGACCGAAAGCGAATAGACGCTGAAGCCGTCCGTGCCCGGACGCACGATGATGATGACGCCCACGAATCCGACGCCGATAGCGGCCCAGCGGCGCCAGCCGACAGGCTCGTGCAGAAAGACCGCCGCGCCGAGCGTCACCGTCAGCGGCAGGGCCTGGAAGATCGCCGAGGCATTGGCGATCGGCATCTGGCTGAGCCCGGTTAGATAGCTGAGAGTAGCCATGAAATCCGCTCCCGTGCGTAGCATAAGCCGGGGCTGCAGGGCGAGGCCGATCGGCCGGAGCGCCCCCATCCGCCAAGCCAACACAAACAGCAGCAGCGAAGCCGCGACGCCGCGCACCGCCATGATCTGCGGCGGCGACAGCTCCTCGGAAGTGAGCTTCACGAAGGTGTCGTTGACCACGAAGCCAGCCATGGCCACGAGCATGAAGATCGCGGCGCGGATGTTGTCGCTGAACAATGGAAAAAGGCCGGACGTTGCGGGAAGGATCGTCAGTCGACCTTACTCTTCCCGGAGGGGATTAGCGAGAGCGGATCTGTGTCGACTTGTCGCAGTCCAAATGCCGCGCTCACCGAGTGTTGACTAGAGCTTTAAGGATTTCCGGAAGCAGGCGGAAATAATCTCACGGCTAGACATGCGCCATCGTAACATCGAGGATAATAGTGCATGTCATTGTCGATCAATCTATTGCCGGCCAGCGGCACGCAGTCGCCGCAGCAGAGCTATCAGTCGCCGCCCCCCGAAGAGTCCGCATCCAACACGGCACCGGCGTCCGAAAGCCCATCGTCGGGAACGACCGCGACCAGTTCGTCTTCGCAGGCCGCGCCGAGCGGCTCCAGCACGGCCTCGGCCGCTACGTCCGCCAGCCCCGCGGCGCAGTCGCAAGCCGCACAATCGTCGGCGCGTGATTCGGCTCCGACAACCGGCGCCACGGCACCGGGCTCGGTCAATTTGGCGGCGAAGCCGGCCTCCGTCGAGCAGGTGCGTCAGGCCGCGATCGACAATGTCACAACGCAGAGGACGCTCAGCCTGGTGAAAGGGGTGGGGGAAATCTCGACGCAGTTGGCGCTCTTCGCGGCGGAGCAGTCGGACACCGATCTGGCGGCGGCGAAGGCGAGCTATGAGACCGTCCAGGAAGCCTATCGCGGCGAATTGGTCTGATCGAAGCGGCGCGACCGGCGCCGCTTCCTCTTACCTCAGCCGCTGGACGGGCCGCGCAGCGTCATCGTGACCGGCCCGACCAGCGGATCATAGGTGGAGCGCAGACTTTCGGGATAGCGGATCGACACCGAGTGGATCAGGTTGCCGCGAAAGACGTAGCGCTCGTAGAAAATCCTGCCGTCGCGATAGCCCGATACCACGGCCCAGCTGCGGCCGGACTTGTCGTAGGTCACCTTGTCGACTTCGGCGCGATCCCCGATCACCGATTTCGGCGTCTCACCGCCCTGATTGGGCCGCGCATAGATGAAGATCTCGGCACCCTCCGGCGAGGTCCAGCCCAACCCGTCGCCATTGGTCGGCGCGGGGAGCTGATCCGGGAAGGCTTCCGACGGAAAACTCGCCGAGGTGCCGAACCGTTCGTTGCGATAGGTCACCTCGTCGGCCACAGCCGGCGCGGTCGCAAGCACCAGCGCAGCGGTCGCGACGGCCGCGAGCGACATCACCCAGTTACGCATGAAACTATCCTCCGGTCACGCTCATATGCCGCGAGACCGAGGGTCTTCGCGTCGCGCGGTCGATAATGAAATCATGTCCCTTCGGCTTGCGGCCGATCGCCTCGTCGATGGCGTTCGATAGCAATTCGTCGCCCTCCGAGGCGCGCAGCGGCGCACGAAGGTCGGCCGCGTCTTCCTGGCCGAGGCACATGAACAGCGTGCCGGTGCAGGTCACGCGGACCCGGTTGCAGCTTTCGCAGAAATTGTGGGTCATCGGCGTGATGAAGCCGAGCCGGCCGCCGGTCTCGGCGACTTCCACGTAACGGGCTGGCCCGCCCGTCTTGTAAGGAATGTCCGACAGCGTCCAGCGCTCGGACAGTTGCTCCCGCACCTGGCGCAGCGGCAGATACTGGTCCGTGCGGTCCTCGTCGATCTCGCCCATCGGCATCGTCTCGATCAGGGTGAAATCGAGACCCTCGCCATGCGCCCATTCGATCATCGAGGGGATCTCGATCTCGTTGAAGCCCTTCAGCGCGACGGCGTTGAGCTTGACCCGGATACCGGCCGCCTGGGCCGCGCGAATGCCGCCCATGACCTTGTCGAGCTCGCCCCAGCGGGTGATCTGCTTGAACTTCGCTGCATCCAGCGTGTCCAGCGAGACATTCAGCCGCTTCACGCCGCAATCGGCAAGCTCACCGGCGAAGCGAGTGAGCTGCGAGCCGTTGGTGGTCAGCGTCAGCTCATCCAGCGCACCGGATTGGAGATGCCGGGAGAGCGAGCGCACGAGATGCATGATGTTCTTGCGCACCAGCGGCTCGCCGCCGGTCAGCCGCAGCCGGCGCACGCCCTTGTCGACGAAGGCGCTGGCCAGCCGGTCGAGTTCCTCCAGCGTCAGCAGGTCGCGCTTCGGCAGGAAGGTCATGTCCTCGGCCATGCAATAGACACAGCGGAAATCGCAGCGGTCGGTGACGGAGACGCGCAGATAGGTTATCGCTCGACCGAACGGGTCGATCATCTCCGCCCCGGAGGCCCCTGTCGGGCTCGTCGCCGTGGAAGGCAGTTCTATGTCGCCTGTCGCCCGAGACGGTCGAGACGGCGAAGCCGGGAATTTCGTCATATCCATGTGGCCGAATGTGGAAGCCCGACGGGCCTGGGTCAAGCGTTTCGTGACGATCAAGCCACTGGACGAAGGAATGAATTTGCCATGACGACCGCAACGACGACGCCCGAGCAGATTCGGGTGACCCCAGACCGCAGGACGCTCATCGTGGTCGTGCCGGGTGGCGAGCGCATCGAGCTTCCGGCCGAGATGCTGCGGGTGATGTCGCCGTCGGCCGAGGTGCAGGGGCATTCGCCGTCGCAGCGTCAGACCGTCGGCGGCAAGATCGCCGTTCAGATCATGGATATCCAGCCGGTCGGAAACTACGCGATCCGAATCATGTTCGACGACATGCACAGTTCCGGCATCTTCACCTGGACCTATCTCGCCGATCTCGGCCGCGAGAAGGAGGAGCGCTGGCAGGTCTATCTCGACGAGCTGCAGGCCAAGGGCTTGAAGCGCGAGCGGTAAGGCCGGCCCGTCACCGCCGTATCAGGAGCGGACGAAGGCGGGCAACTGGTCGAAAGCGCTCTTGAGCGCGTCGGACCAGCCCTCGGAGATCTCGCTATAGTAGGGATCGCGCTGGTCGAAGCGCTGCCTGTAACCGGCGACGAGGCTTTCGGTCTCGTAAAACTGCATGTCGATCGGCGGCCCCACCGACAAGTTCGAGCGAATGGTCGAATCGAAGGAGACCAAGAGCAGCTTGGCGCAGTCCTCCAGCGACATCGCCGGATCGTAGGTGCGGATGATGATCGGGCGGCCGTATTTGTGCTCGCCGGTCTGGAAGAACGGCGTGTCGGCTCCGGCCTCGATGAAATTGCCCTCCGGATAGATCAGAAACAGCCGGGGCGGGCTGCCCTTGATCTGGCCGCCGAGGATGAAGGAGCCGGAAAACACCGAATCCGCCATCTGTCCGCCCGTCGCCGCGCCTGAAATAACCTCCCGCAGCGTTTCGCCGACGAGCTTGGCGGTCTGGAACATCGTCGGCTGCGTCAGGATCGCCGGCTGGCGCTCCGATGGGGCGACGCTGCGCTCGTCAAGCAGCGCGATCGCCGCCTGTGTCGTCGCCAGATTGCCGGCGCTCAACAGGCAGAGGAAGCGATCGCCGGGCACCTCCCAGGTTTTCATCTTGGAGACCACGGAAATGTTGTCGACGCCGGCATTGGTGCGGGTGTCCGACATGAAGACGAGGCCGCGATCGACAAGAAGCCCGACGCAGTAGGTCATGGGTGGGGTGGTCTCCAGGATGGCGTCGACGGCGCCGATGCTCCGGCGGAATCATCGCCCGCGTCGCGCTTTGTGCAAGCGGTGGACGGAAATATCAACCGGGTGGAGCAAGACGCATTACGGCGCCTGTCCCAAGAACCATTCGGTTGCTACACGCAATGGTAACGACCTAATCAAACTGCGCCCCTTCGCAACGCGAAATTGCCAGTGTATCTTATTGATGCAAGGAAAATCAGAGTCACTGCGATGAAACAATACCCATCGATCACCGAGCGGACGACCACGCTCTTCTTGAATATAGCGCTTGCGTTGGGAGCATTGTGGTGGGCGACCGGGCGCGTGCTACCGAGCGGTGGGTTGGAATCGGTCTGGCTGATTAGCGCGATTTCATTTTGGTTTTTTGCTTTGCTCTCGGCGCCTTGGTTCGTTCCGCCTCGTGACGCAATAATCGGCGCTGTGGGGGCCCTTCTCGTCCTCACGACTATGGACTTGAGCCGGGTTGCCGAGTTTCGTGATGAACTGGAGGCCATGAGATGGATTTTCGTCGGCTTCTCAGCGTTGATTGCACTGATGTCTGTAGTCGCCCTAATCCTCCACGATAATGATGGCCGATCTCCAGCAGGCCGATTTGCATTTCGGTCGACGAGTATTTTCGGGCGTGGAGAGATTTTGTTCTCCGCACCAGCGATAATTAGCATCATCGGAGCCTATCAAGCTTCGTTTACAGTGATGGGCTGGCTCTTGCTTTTCTGGACTTTCGTAACGGTAGGGAGACCGGTTGAGAAATTGGCGGCGGCATGGCGGATGCTGAGGGATAACGCAGACACAGCAAAGGATCGTCCTACGGTCGGAGTTATTGATCGGATTGATCACCCCAACATCGTTCGGGTGAGGTTGAATTCCGGGGGCGCATGGCAGTCAAATCGCCTTTTCACCGCAAGTATGCCGGATGGCACTCAGAAATTTGTGGTCTCTCTTTTCTCTCAGGTCCAAGGCACTGAGGTCGTCGGCACTGGCTTGTGCGTTGCGACCGTCGCCGAGCCAATCCCAGTGCCCAGGGGCGTCGTGTGTGCCAGTCACGACGACGCGATGACATCAGAGTTCATTGGAAAGCTGAGTGGGGAGGCTGGTACTCGCCTCATCGGGTTTGTCGTCGAAAACTCGACCATCGGTGTTATCAGCTTTGAAGTTGCGTCAAACGCAGGGCTTCAAGAAGGCGATGTCGTATTCGCTCGTATTTCAGGAGAAGATATTTTTTATCAGATCATCGGGGCGGAAACGGTCGAGGAAAGCTTCGATCAGAATCCCCGTGGAACGCATGTGGTTCGTGCGGCGCAATTAGGCATCTATTCTGCTAAAGCGGGTTTCACTAAATATTCGTGGCTCCCTACGATGAATTCTCCGTTGTTTTCGGCGCAAAGCCGTGTATTTGAAGCACCAGTTCTTGGCCCAAAGGAATTCAAGATTGGGAACGTTCCATCAACAAACGTCCAGGTCGTCGCAAGAATTGAAGAATTGGTGGAGTATCATACGGCAGTTCTCGGTGTTACCGGTACTGGGAAAACTGAACTCGCTTTGGATATCGTAAGAGAGTCTATCGCGACGGGGGTTAAAGCATTTTGTGTAGATTTTACCGGGGATTACCGAATCAGGCTTGCCGATTTAAAACCAATTTTTCCTTCTCCAACGAATGAACAGGCGGTTGATTTAGAGAGAAAGTTATTTGCGGTAGATACAGGTGAATTTGGGGCTAAGAAGGAAAAGAAAATATTACAAACCGCGATGGATGAGCTTCGGGAGTCTACAAAAGATCAAATCAATAAATTCTTGGAGAGTGATGAAGAGAATTTAGCAGTTTTTGAACTTGCCGAAATTACGAACACGAAGGCGTCACTTAGTGTCGGTCCACAAAGAAGTTGAATGATATGAATCGTTTGTGATTCCATGCTGTTGATTTGATTCGACGAGGGCATGGAAGCGATGTGGACGAAAGCAAACCGCGGGAA
>NZ_JAZHLK010000047.1:0-30732 GCF_036549515.1 Aurantimonas sp. E1-2-R+4
AGCGAGTTGCCCCAGTAGATGTGGTTGTCGATCAGCGCCGACAGAAGGTTGTGCGCGCTGGTGATGGCGTGGAAGTCACCGGTGAAGTGGAGGTTCATCTCCTCCATCGGCACGACCTGCGCATAGCCGCCGCCGGCCGCGCCGCCCTTCATGCCGAAGCACGGACCGAGCGAAGCCTCGCGGATACACACCGCCGCCTTCTTGCCGATCGAATTCAGCCCGTCGCCGAGCCCGACCGTCGTCGTCGTCTTGCCCTCGCCGGCCGGCGTCGGGTTGATCGCCGTCACCAGGATCAGCTTGCCGTTCGGCTTGTCCGCCTGACGGGCGATGAAATCCGCCGAAACCTTGGCCTTGTCATGCCCATAAGGCACCAAATCCTCGAGCCCGATCCCCAGCTTCGCCCCGATCTCCTGAATCGGCAGCTTCTTCGCCTCGCGGGCAATCTCAATGTCGGTCTTGAACGCCATGGTCTGTTTGTCCTCCCATTCCGTGCTTAGGCCGTGGCCCGATTTTATTGTTGTTGCGCAACGCTTGTTTGCTCTGGCCCGGTCTCAAGACCGTGCCCGCCGCTGCGTTCGCTGTTGTCGCGATGGCTCACATCACGTTCTGGATCGAAGTCTCGACCGCGTGAAGAAACGACCCCGCCGAGGATCGCGCCGAGAGCAGAAGGAAGGCGTCCGGACCCTCGCGGAGAATGATCACCCCGAGATGCTCCATCACCGTTCGCGCCACCCTTCCTTCCGGAAAAGCGCCCGGATGAAGGTCGAGCGGACAGATCCGCTCCAGCGCCGCGCGGGTCCGCTGTCCATCGATCCGAAGCGCGACCCAGACATCGGTCTGGTCGGTGGTATAGGCGGCGCCTTCCAGCTTGCCGTCGACAAGCGCGCGGGCATTCGCGCCATCATGTTCGAAGACGGCGAAGACCTGGCCCGGAGCCATGCCCAGCAAGCGAATCCGGCCATCGCTCGACAGCGTCGTCCCCCCGACCGGGGGCGGACTTGCGCCAAAGCCGCCGGTCACCGCTTGCACGAGAGCCGTCTCGCCGCCGAGCGGCGTGGCGATGGACACGATGGCGATATCCGGATGTTCGCTGAGCGTGATTCCGCCAAAATCCTGCCGGTAGCCGCCAAGCGCCGGCTTCGCAGTAAGCGTGAGGTCAGACACGGAGCCGCTCTCCTTCAGGGTCGATGAAATGCGGTGAGACGATTTCGACCTCGATCTCCTTGCCGCGCACGAAATCCATTGCGCGGACGATCTCGCCCCCGCGCGCCTCGCCTCGCTTGATAAAGCCGAGACCGATCGAATGGCCGAGCGACGGCGAATAGGTTACCGACGTCATCCACCCTTCGTCGTTCTCTGTCGTCGCCGCGCTGCCCCGCTGGAGGAAATGCGCGCCGGCCGTGAGGCTTTCAGCGCGATCGACCGGACGGAATCCGACCAGGCGGAGGCCGTCTTCGCGGTTGAGGTCAGGCCGCTCGGACAGGACGTTGCCGATGCAATCCTTCTGCTTGGAAACCATGCGGCCGAGGCCGAGATCGCGGGCGGTGGTCTGGCCGGTCAGTTCGTTGCCTGCCGCGTGGCCCTTCTCGATCCGCATCACGCCGAGCGCTTCGGTGCCGTAGGGAACCACGTCGAATTCCTCGCCGGCCGCCATCAGCGCGCGGATCATGGCGTCGCCAAAGCGGGTCGGTACCGCGATCTCATAGGCAAGTTCGCCCGAGAAGGAGATGCGGAACAGCCGCGCCGGCGTGCCACCGCACACGGTGAGCTCGCCGCAGGCCATGAACGGGAAGGCCTCATTGGAGACATCGTGCTCCGCATCGACGACCTTGCGGATGAGGTTGCGGGCGTTCGGTCCGGCCACCGCATATTGCGCCCAGCCGTCGGTGGTGGAAATCAGATGAACGTCGAGACCGGGCCAGAGGCACTGGCGGCAGAACTCCAGATGCCGGAATACGCTGCCCGCGTTGGCCGTCGTCGTGGTCATCACGAAATGCGTCTCGGACAGGCGGGCGGTGGTGCCATCGTCCATCACGATGCCGTCCTCGCGCAGCATGATCCCGTAGCGGGTCCTGCCGACGGCCAGCTTGGCGAAGCCGTTGGCGTAGACCTTGTTGAGGAATTCCGCCGCGTCCCGACCCTGGATGTCGACCTTGCCGAGCGTGGTCACGTCGCAGATCCCGACCGAGCCTCGCGTTATCTCCACCTCGCGGTCGACGCTCTGCCGCCAATGCGTTTCACCGGAGCGGGGGAACCACTGGGCGCGCAGCCAGGCGCCTGTCTCGACGAACACCGCGCCCTGCTCCTTGGCCCAATCGTGGCTGGGAGTCAGGCGATAGGGACGAAAATCCTTACCTCGCGACCGGCCCGCCAGGGCGCCGATCGCCACCGGAGTGTAGGGCGGACGGAAGATCGTGGTGCCGGTCTCGGGGATGCTCCGGCCGGCGATCTCGGCCATGATGGCAAGTCCGAGAACATTCGCCGTCTTGCCCTGATCGGTCGCCATGCCAAGGGTGGTGTAGCGCTTCAGATGCTCGACGGAGCGGAATCCCTCTTTGTGGGCGAGCGTCACGTCCTTGATGGTCACGTCGTTCTGCTGATCGACCCAGGCGCGCGAGCGACTTTGCGTGACATGCCAGAAGGCTGACACCGCGACCGCTTCGTCTTCCGCTGCCGGGAGTCTCTGGCGCGAGGGAGGGAAGCCGAGAGCCTCGACCGCTTGATCGGCCCTTTGGCTTCCCTCCAAGAGGGCAGACGCGAGCGACTGGGAGCCGTTCGCCGCGCCCGCCACCGCCATGCCGACAGGAAGATACTTCCCCGGCACGAACGCCGTGATGTCGTCCCGCCATTCAGGCCGCCCGCCCTGATGGCAGGTCAGGTGGACGTTCGGGTTCCAACCGCCTGAGACGGCGAGACAATCGGCCGATATGCTCGCGCCGCCGGCAAGCTTGATCTGGCGGATTCCCATGCGACCTGACGTGTCCATAACCGCGTCGCCCATATGGATTGCCGTCCCCGGCAGCTTGGCACGGGCCGCGCCGGGGCGGGTATCGATCACGGCGGCGATCTCGACACCCTTGGCGGCCAGATCGACAGCCGTTCGCCAGCCGTCGTCATTGTTGGTGAAAACGGCGACCCGCTTGCCGGCCGCGACCGCCCATCGGTTCGCATAGGCCCGCACGGCACCCGCCATGATCACGCCGGGGCGATCGTTGTTGCCGAAGGCGATCGGTCTTTCCGTCGCACCGGCGCAAAGGATCGTGCGCTTCGCGTGAATGCGCCAGAGCACCTGCCGTGGCTTTCCGCCAGACACGGGAAGATGGTCGGTCTTGCGTTCGAGCGCGCCGTAGGTGCCGTGGTCGAAGGCCCCGTAAACGGTCGTGCGGGGCATCACGCGAACGTTGGCCATGGCGGCCAACTCGGCGCCCGCCTGATCGGCCCAGTCGGAGCCAGGCAGGCCGTCGACGGCCAATGTCTCGGCACTCAGCCTGCCGCCGAGCCGAAAATCCTCGTCGGCGATGATCACCCGGGCGCCGGCGCGTCCCGCCGCCAGTGCCGCCGCAAGACCCGCCGGCCCCGCGCCGATCACCAGCACGTCGCAATGCAGGAAACCCTTGTCGTAGCTGTCCGGATCGGGCTCCATGGAAAGCCGGCCGAGCCCGGCCGAATTGCGGATCAGCGGCTCGTAGAATTTCTCCCAGAACGCCTTCGGCCACATGAAGGTCTTGTAGTAGAAGCCGGCCGACAGGAAGGGTGACAGCAGGTCGCTCGCCGCCATCAGGTCGAAACCGAGCGGGCCGCGATGGTTCTGGCTGGTGGCCTCCAGATTGTCGAACAGCTCGACCGTGGTGGCGCGCGTGTTGGGCTCCTGATGGGCTCCTCGGCGCAACTGGACCAGCGCGTTCGGCTCTTCCGACCCCGCCGAAAAGATGCCGCGGGGCCGATGATACTTGAACGAACGGCCGACCACGCGGACACCATTGGCGAGCAGCGCGGAGGCGAGCGTGTCGCCGTCATGGCCCTGGAACGATGTTCCGTTGAAGCTGAAACGGACGCCACCGGTCCGCTCGATCAGACCGCCCTGGACTCGAAAGGGTTGCGTGGCACCGGTCCCGGCTTCGACCGGGCCGGGCGTTGCGGTGGGTGTTCGGCTGTCGGTCATGCTCTCCGCCCCCGTGCCAAGGCGACGTCGCGCGCCAGTTCGACCGACGTGATCTCGTGTGTCAGCGTGTTGCGGGTCAGGACCAGCCAGGAGCGATCGCCCTGTTCATGATACCAGAGCTCGCGATGCAAGCCGGCCGGGTTATCCCGCAAGTAGAGATAATCATGGAATTTCTCGCTCGCGCCGTCGTCCTGCGGATCGGGCCGGTCGATCAGCGCGGCGTCGCCGAGATACACGAATTCCGCCGCGTCGCGGGGGCCGAGAAGGGGGTGGTCGATGATCATTTCGCTTTGCTCCTCCCGCTCGGCGCTGCCGCCTGCGTCCCGACCGGGAATGGATGGGTATCGACCGTCGGCATGGTTACGTCCTCAATGCAGATTGGGCTCAGTGCAGATTGGGCTGCGCGCCCTGGCCTTTTTCGTCGATCATCGCGCCACGGCGGAAGCGGTCGAGCCGATAGGCGGCCGCTGTCGGATGGGGTTCGTCGCGGGCCAGGAGATGCGCGTAGCAGTAGCCCGACGCGGGCGTTGCCTTGAAGCCGCCATAGCACCAGCCGCCATTGAAATAGAGGCCGCCGATATCGGTCTTGTCGATGAAGGGCGAGCCATCCATCGACATGTCCATGATGCCGCCCCACATGCGCAGGAGCCGCGCGCGGCCGATCATCGGCATGATCGCCATGCCGCCCTCGCAGACATCCTCCACCACCGGCAAATTGCCGCGCTGGGCGTAGCTGTTGTAGCCGTCGAGATCGCCGCCGAAGACGAGGCCGCCCTTGTCGGACTGGCTGACGTAGAAATGACCGGCGCCGAAGGTGATGACGCCCGGAATGACCGGCTTCAGCCCCTCCGAGACGAAAGCCTGCAGGACGTGGCTTTCGATCGGCAGGCGCATGCCGGCCTTTTCCATCACCCGGCCCGACGAGCCGGCGACACAGACGGCGACCTTCTTGGCGCGGATCTTGCCGCGGGTGGTCTCGACGCCCCGGCAGATCCCGTTCTCGATCTGGAAACCGGTGACCTCGCAGTTCTGGATAATGTCGACGCCGCGACTGTCGGCGCCGCGCGCATAACCCCAGGCGACCGCGTCATGGCGGACGGTGCCGCCGCGCGGCTGCCAAAGCCCGCCCTTGATCGGAAAGCGGGCGTTGTCGAAGTCGAGGAAGGGACACATTTCGCGGACCGCCTCGGTATCGAGAAGGACCGCGTCGGAACCGGCCAGCCGCATGGCATTGCCCCGCCGCGCGAAGGCATCGCGCTGCGCGTCGCTGTGACCGAGGTTGAGGACTCCCCGCTGGGAGACCATCGCGTTGTAATTGAAATCCTGCTCCAGGCCTTCCCAGAGCTTCATCGAGAATTCGTAGAACGGCTCGTTACCGGGCAACAGATAGTTGGATCGGATGATCGTCGTGTTGCGGCCGATATTACCGGAGCCGAGCCAACCCTTCTCCAGCACCGCGACGTTGGTGATGCCGAATTCCTTGGCAAGGTAATAGGCGGTTGCCAGCCCATGCCCGCCTGCGCCGACGATAACGACGTCGTAGTCGGTCTTCGGCTCGGGCTCCCGCCAGACCGGCGGCCAGCCCCGGTTGCCAGTCAGCCCCTCGGTGAGAATTTTCAGCAGCGAATATCGCATTGGTCTCCGCCCTTGCTTGCTGATCGATACTGAGCCCTCGCCGGCTGGATGGACTTTCCCCATAAAGACGGAATATTAAAGATTATGGTCATGACAATGGAGCAGCCCGGCGCCTTCCGAATTGGATTCCTGCTGATCGACGGCTTTGCGCTGATGTCTTACGCGTCAGCGGTCGAGCCGCTTCGGGCCGCGAATCTACTGGCCGATCGAACCGTTTACGACATTCGCCACCTGACCGTCGGGGATGCGCACGGCATCAGTTCGAGCGGATCGATGGTCGCGGCATCCGCCCAACTTGGACGTGACGTCGACTTCGATCTCGTTCTCGTCGTGGCGGGCGGCGATCCGGGCACCTTCGCCGATGAACGGGTGTTCAACTGGCTGCGGCAACTCGCGCGGCACGGCGTTCGTCTGGGCGGGGTGTCGGGCGGCCCTGTCATTCTCGCGCTTGCCGGACTGATGGAGGGCCGACGCATGACCGTCCACTGGGAACATGCGCCAACCCTGGCGGAAATATCCCCGGCATTGATGGTGGAACGTACGCTCTACGTCATGGATCGCGACCGGATCACCTGCGCTGGCGGCACCGCGCCGCTCGATATGATGCACGCATTGATCAACGTGCATCATGGTCCCGCCTTCGCCCGCCAGGTCAGCGACTGGTTCATGCACACCGAAATCCGTCCCTCCGGAGGGCCGCAACGCGCCGGTCTCGTGGAACGCTATGGGACGAACGATCCGGCCTTGATCCAGTCGATCGAAATGATGGAAAACCATGTGGCCGATCCGCTGGAGTTGGCACAGCTGGCACAGCTTTCGGGCATCGGCCCCCGGCAGCTCAACCGGCTTTTCCGTCAAAAGCTGGGCCGCAGCACAATGACGTTCTACCGCGAACTCAGGCTGGGCAAGGCCGGCAATCTTTTGACCCAGTCCACCCTGTCGCTGACCGAAATCGCGCTGGCGACCGGCTTCGCGAATTCCGCCCATTTTTCCACGGCGTTTCGCGAGGTTTTCGGTCGTGCCCCGTCGAGTTTGCGCGCCCGGCCTCCCCAAGAAGGCACCGGGCGCGCAAAGACGCAGCTTGGATAAGTGGGATGAAATTCGTCCGAATAGCCGAACGTCGGCGCAAACCGGCACGCAGCCTCAGATATCCAGGGTGTTCTTGCNAGACGCAGCTTGGATAAGTGGGATGAAATTCGTCCGAATAGCCGAACGTCGGCGCAAACCGGCACGCAGCCTCAGATATCCAGGGTGTTCTTGCGTTCCCACTGGGAAAAATGGCTCACGAAGGAATTCCACTCCTGCATCTTCAGCTTGATGTAGGCGTTGGAGAACTCCTCGCCCATCGCCGCTTTCAGGCTCTGATCCTTGTCGAAGGTCCGCAGCGCGTCCAAAAGGTTCAGCGGCAGGATCGGGGCATCCTTCACCGTATGACCGTTCTGGTACATGTCGATGTCGTAGCGCTTGCCCGGATCGGCCTTGGTCCGCACTCCGTCGAGACCCGCCGCGATAATCACCGCCTGCAGCAGATAAGGGTTTGCCGCCCCGTCCGGCAGCCGCAGCTCGAACCGGCCTGGTCCCGGCACGCGCACCATGTGGGTGCGGTTGTTGCCCGACCAGGTGACTGTATTCGGCGCCCAGGTCGCGCCGGATGTCGTGCGGGGCGCGTTGATGCGCTTGTAGGAGTTGACCGTCGGATTGGTGATCGCCGCAAGCGCCGAGGCGTGCTTCATGATGCCGCCGAGGAAATACCGGCAGGTATCCGACATCCCCATCTCCTTGCTCGCGTCGGCAAAGAGGTTGGTCTTGCCGGTGGAGTCCCAGACCGAGACGTGCACATGCGCGCCGTTGCCGGTCAGCCCTTCGATCGGCTTGGGCATGAAGGTCGCGCGCATGCCGTATTTTTCGGCGAGCGAGCGAATCATGAACTTGAAGAAGGAGTGCTTGTCGGCAGTGGCGATGGCGTCGTCGAAATCCCAGTTCATTTCGTACTGGCCGTTCGCGTCCTCGTGGTCGGCCTGATAAGGCCCCCAGCCGAGCTCGCTCATATGGTCGAGCGCTTCGCCGATCAGGTCCGCCTGCCGCATGATGGCGAGCTGGTCATAGCAGGGCTTGGCCGCGCTATCGTGGGAGTCCGCCAGCTGCTGGCCATCGGGCGTCAGCAGGAAGAACTCTACCTCGATACCGGTCTTGACACGCAATCCCTCGGCGGCGGCTTCCTTCACCAAACGATTGAGGACATTGCGCGGCGCGTGGGCAACCGGCGCGTCCTCCATGACGCAATTCGCCGGAACCCAGGCGGTGTCTGGCTTCCAGGGCAGTTGGATAACGCCGTCAGGATCGGGCACCCCCAGCATGTCCGGATGCGCCGGCGTCAGATCCAGCCAGGTGGCGAAGCCGGCAAAGCCGGCACCGTCCTTTTGCGTCTTGGCGATTGATCGGGCCGGCACGATCTTGGCGCGTTGTCCACCGAACAAGTCGGTGAACGACACCATGAAGTATTTGACGCCCTTATCCTTGGCGAATTTTTCGAGATCCGCAGCCATATTCTACCGTCCCCTCCCCATCATCATTTTCTCGTTCAGTATCCGGATTGTCCCGGTATCCAGGAGGTACCCGCCAGCGGCACGCGCGCCATGGCGGCGGCTTCCACGGTCAGGGCGCACAGATCCTCCGGCTCCAGATTGTGGACGTGATTGTGTCCGCAGGCCCGGGCGATCGTCTGGGCTTCCAGGGTCAGGACCGAAAGATAGTTGTGCAGCCTCCGACCCGCCGCCAGCGGGTCCAGGCGTTCCATCAGCTCCGGATCCTGGGTCGTGATCCCAGCCGGGTCACGACCTTCCTGCCAGTCGTCATAGGCTCCCGCCACCGTTCCGAGCTTGCGGTATTCCTCCTCCCAGACGGGATCGTTGTCGCCCAGCGCGACCAGGGCTGCCGTCCCGATGGCAACCGCGTCAGCGCCAAGCGCCAGCGCCTTGGCGACATCCGCGCCGGTTCGAATGCCGCCGGAGACGATCAATTGCACCTCGCGATGCATACCCATGTCCTGGAGCGCCTGTACCGCTGGACGAATACACGCAAGGATCGGCTGGCCGACGTGCTCGATGAAGACGTCCTGCGTCGCAGCGGTGCCGCCTTGCATGCCGTCCAGCACGACCACGTCCGCACCGGCTTTCACCGCCAGCGTAGTGTCGTAATACGGCCGCGCGCCACCGATCTTCACATAGATCGGCTTCTCCCAGCCAGTGATCTCGCGGATCTCGAGAATCTTGATCTCGAGATCGTCCGGCCCCGTCCAGTCGGGGTGACGACAGGCCGAGCGCTGATCGATACCCACCGGCAGCGTCCGCATCCCAGCCACGCGCTCGGTGATCTTCTGCCCGAGGAGCATGCCACCGCCACCGGGCTTGGCACCCTGCCCCACGACCACCTCGATCGCATCGGCGCGGCGCAGATCGTCGGGATTCATCCCATAGCGGGACGGCAGAACCTGATAGACGAGCCTGTCGGAATGCCCGCGCTCCTCCTCGGTCATCCCGCCGTCGCCGGTGGTCGTCGAGGTTCCTGCGGCGGACGCGCCGCGACCCAGTGCCTCCTTGGCGTGGGCCGAGAGCGAGCCGAAACTCATTCCGGCGATAGTAACGGGAATTTTCAGCTCGATGGGCTTTTTCGCGTACCGCGTGCCCAAGGTGACGCTGGTTCCGCATTTCTCGCGATAACCTTCGAGCGGATAGCGCGAGATCGACGCGCCGAGAAACAGGAGGTCGTCGAAATGCGGCAGCTGCCGTTTGGAGCCACCGCCGCGGATGTCATAGAGACCCGTCGCCGCCGCGCGGCGGATTTCGGCATTGACGCTGTTGCTGAAGGTCCAGGATTGCCGTGGCTCGGTCCGTGGCACGGCGTGCGGGGGAGCGTCTTTCATCTCCGTCTCCTCAGTAAGCATTGTCGATGTGGAAATTATAGAGCTGACGCGCCGACCCGTAGCGCTTGAACTCTTCGGGCCGCGCGTCGGCGCCGGCACGCTCCAGGAGGTCGCGAAGGATATCCAGATGCTCGGGGCGCATCTCCTTTTCGATGCAGTCCGCGCCCAGGCTTTTCACCTTGCCGCGCACGAAAAGGCGGGCCTCGTAGAGCGAGTCGCCAAGCGCGTCGCCCGCATCGCCCAAGACCACGAGGTTGCCAGCCTGCGCCATGAACGCCGACATGTGGCCGATATTGCCATGGACGACGATGTCGATGCCCTTCATCGAGATGCCGCACCGCGAGGCGGCATTGCCCTTGATGACCAGCAATCCGCCCCGACCCGTCGCGCCGGCATACTGGCTGGCATCGCCGTCGATAATGACGCTGCCCGACATCATGTTTTCGGCAACGCCAGGTCCCGCCGAACCTTCGACCCTCAC
Organism: Aurantimonas sp. E1-2-R+4; assembly: GCF_036549515.1. Classification (NCBI taxonomy): domain Bacteria; kingdom Pseudomonadati; phylum Pseudomonadota; class Alphaproteobacteria; order Hyphomicrobiales; family Aurantimonadaceae; genus Aurantimonas; species Aurantimonas sp. E1-2-R+4. The sequence goes on from NZ_JAZHLK010000047.1 coordinate 10,201, forward strand.
GGTGGCCTGCTTGTTCATGCCGGCGCAGTAGTAGCCCGTGGAGCCCCTGACCGTGACCTCGATCGGCGCGTCGAGTCCCACAGCCAACGCATGTCCGCCGCGCGGATTTTCGACGGTCCAGGCGGTCTGGTTGGTGTTATCGCGCTGCGCCTGCAAAACGGAATTCAGCTCGCGCAGGGTGGTCTCGGCAAGATCAATCGTCTGCATCTCAATGTTCCCAGAAATAGACGGTGGCAGGCTCGGGCTCCCATACCTTGGCGTTCTCGATGCCCGGCAGGTTGACCAGCGCGCGATATTCGCTGCCGAAGGCAACATATTGGTCGGTTTCGGCCATGACGGCGGGCTTGCAGGCGATCGGATCGCGCACGACGCCGAACCCGTCCTTGGTTCCGACCACGAAGGTGAAGAACCCGTCCAGATCGTCCAGACTGGCTTCCAGTGCCTCCCTGAGATTGCTGCCGGTCCGCAGCTTGTGGCTCAGATAGGCGGCAGCGACTTCGGTATCGTTCTCGGTCTCGAACGACATGCCTTCACGCACCAGCTTGCGCCGCAGTCCATTGTGGTTCGACAGTGAACCATTGTGCACCAGGCACTGGTCCGGGCCGGTCGAATAGGGGTGTGCGCCCAGCGTATTGACCTTGGATTCCGTCGCCATCCGGGTGTGGCCAATGCCGTGACTTCCCGCCATGGCGGATAGGCCAAACCGCGCAGCGACATCCTTCGGCAGCCCGACTTCCTTGTAGATTTCGATGTTGTCGCCGGCGCTCATCACCCGAACATTCGGGCGAAGTTCGGCCAACGCGCGCCGCGCCTCGCCCATCTTGTCGCTCGGAATTTTCAGCACCGCGTGCGTGTCCTTGCACCGGATCTCGACCTCGGCGTCGATCGCCGCGCCCATGTCGGCGGCCAGATCGGCGAATTCCACGTCCGGGTTTTCAGCCTGCAACGTCAGTTTCGCGTGCCCATCACCGTTTTTCCCGTAGATCGCGATCCCGGCGCTATCCGGGCCGCGATCGGTCATGGTCACCAGCATCTCGGTCAGCATTTCGCCAAGCTTCGGCTCGAGCGACCGGTCCTTCAGAAATAGCCCAACGATACCGCACATCGGCTTCGCACCTTTCTCGCAAACGTTCCAGGCAGACATAAACACCAACGCTAGTAGAAATCAACTGTTAGGAAATTTATTTTCATCATAGAAAACAGAAAGCGTCGTTCACGCGTCTTGTTTTCCTTGCGCCAGCTGCCACTGCTGCCATCGCAGCCGGGCGAACTTGTAAGCGTCCATCAGGGCGACGGCATGGATCATGAGCCCGCCCGCATAGCGTCCAACGAAACTGATCTCGGGCGTGGTCAGGTTGTAGCTCACCCATGCGAGCCCCAGCGCGGTGAATGCCATCATCAGGCCCCGCTGCGCCTGTCCATTCAGCACCTGCCCCATGCCCGTCAGGACCAGCGACACCGCGAGGACGGTGTAGGGATGATGCGGGGGACGATCGCGAGGGGGGGCAGCCATCCGGCTCAGTGCTCGCGCGACATATCAGCGGCCAGCGCGAAGCCGCGGGCAATGAGGTCCTCGACCGTGGCACGCGCCAGCCGGTCATTGTCGAACCGCGGTTGGCGGGTCGCCAGGTAATGTCCACGTCGACTCTCGTCGATGCGGTAGACCAGCCGCAGGCCGCGCGGGGCGAGAAAAAGCTCCTTGCCCCGCCCTTCCTCGGTAAAGGCGCGCACATGCGGGGTGAGACGATCGAGCAACGGCGCGACCGCATCCGGCCGGTCGCAGCGTACCACCGCGTCCGCCGGCCAATCCGGCGGCGCTGGCAAAACCGTGCGCAACCGGTCGTGCGGCGAATAATATTCCGAGTTGTCGGGCCGGATCAGCATGTCGAAGACCCCGGCGATCTTCAGCGGCTGCCGGATCGTCACCAGCAGCCACAGCACCGGCAGCTTGCGCAGCTGGATGGTGTCGGCGAGCAGCCGCAGTTCGACCGGAACCTCATCCCGGCGGCCTGTCAGACGCGGATAGTCCGCCCCGTCCTGGGACAGCTCCGCATCGTCCAGCAGCCCCCGACACTCTTCGAACACCGATCTGCGATGGGCGATCACGCGGGTTCGGTCGCGATGGTACATCCAGCCGAGTGCCGCGCTCCCGGCGGCAGCCGCCGCAAAGGCGCCCGCCCCGATCATACGACCGTGACGGGTGGATGCGGCTGGTTCAGAACGTCGTCGACCACCGACCCCGTCAACAGCCTTTCCAGCACCGAATGTCCTGACGTGCCCATGACGATATGATCGAACCCGTGCTCCTGCGCATAGGCCACGATCGCCGTGGCGACATCCCGTCCATTAACGGTGGCGCAACTGGCGTTCGTCACGCCCTTGGCGGCCGCCGCTTCCATCGCGTGGGTTTGCTCGCGAGCGATCAACGTCTCGCCCGCGTCGAACAGCCGCGTGTCCCAGAACGGGCTCTTGGCTGCACTGGCCTGGGTCACGGCCGTGACGGTAATGAACCGAACCGCAGCCCCGAAATTTGCGGCCATGCCGACGGCAAAATCCACCGCCCGCTGCGAGGCGCGCGAACCGTCTATGGCGCAAAGCACATATTTCATCATGGCTCTTCTCCCGCCTCAGTAGCCGACCGGCTTCGGCCAGTTCATGGTGAACTGGTCGGACCGTCGGACATATTTGTAGCGGCGCATGGTGAACCAGACCGAGGCCACGACGTAGAACGCCATCATCGCCAGCAGTTGGGCTCCAAAGCCGAGATAGGTCGCGAAGAAGGTGGTCACGCACAACACCATCAACACGATCGCCGGCAAGGGGTGCAGCGGATGCACATAGCCCCGCCGGATCGTGCCCAGAGGCCATTTGCGCCGGAACAGGATCATGTTGATCGGCATGAAGGTGTAGCCAAGGAGACCGGACAGGATCGAGAAGGTGATCACCTGGTCCAAGAGCCCGGTGAAGGCGAAGGACACGGCGATCGGGATCAGGATCAGGATCGATCGGTAGGGTGTGCGATAGCGCGGGTGCACCGCCCCGAACCAATTGGGCATGTAGCGGTCGCGTCCCATGGAGAACCAGGCCCGCGAGGCGTCGTTGATGCAGCCATTGGCGGAGGCTGTCGCCGCGAACATCGTACCGATGAACAGGAACACCTGCAGCGTTGTGCTGCCGGTCATTCGCGCCGCGTCGTAGAGCGGAACGACCGCCTGACCGAGATACTCCCAAGGCAGCAGCCCGGACGATACGTACCACGTCAAGGTCGCCGCGATCAGCAGTGTCATGATCCCGGTCATCGTACCAAGCGGCAGCGACCGGCTGGGGGAGCGCACCTCCTCGGCCGCCTGACACGTTCCCTCGATACCGAGATAATACCAGATGCCGAACTGGAACGACGCGATCACCCCGATCCAACCATAGGGCAGATCGGTCAACAGACCGGCATGCTGCAATACGGCGCCGGGATTCCATGGCTGAACGCCGATGAAGAGGATAAGGATGGATACGAAGGCGGCTGCGGTGATGACGAAATTCAGCGACAGCGTCATGAACACGCCGCGATAATTCAGAAACGCCAAGAGGGCGATGATCAACACCACGAACGGTCTCGGATCGAGATCCGCGTGGCCCGTCTGCTCCGCCAGGATCACCATCAGATCGCCAACGATCAGGGCATCGGCGGCCTCCAGCATGGTGTAGGCCATGACCAGATAGAGCCCGACATTGAAGGCCATCAGCGGCCCCATGATGTGCTTGGCTTGCGCGTATTGGCCGCCGGCCGCGGCCACGGTAGAGGTCACCTCGGAGTCGATCATCGCGACGCAGGTGTAAAGCAGGCCGATGACCCAGCAGGCGATCAGCGCGCCCAGCGCGCCACCCTTGCCGACCGAAAAATTCCAGCCCATGAACTCGCCGACGAGGACGATGCCCACGCCAAGCGCCCAGACATGCACCGGACCCAGCACGCGCAGGAGGCCAATTCGTTCCGATTTCGCGGCCACCGCCGCAGTTCCGTTCGCCGTCTGATCGGTCATTGCCCGGCCCCCCCGCGCGCTTCCGGCACATCGCCATGCTCCAGAAGCTCGTCGATCCCCTCGCGCGACGACATCAGGGTTTCCTCATCGAACTCGCGATTGACGCGCACGGCGTCCACTACCATCCACAAGAGCAGGCTTGCTGACACCGCCCACGCCGCATATTCTAGTAGAACCCACATCGGTTTTTCCCTCCCCCATTGCCTCGTTTCAGAGGTCGAATTTTTCGCTGATAACGTCGCGATATTCCTTGTCCGACATCCGGATGAGATAGACGAAGTAGCCGAGGATCACCGCCGCGGTGATCAACAGCATCAGCGGATCGATGGTGTAGTCGAACCGCGTGGTAATCATCTCGGCGGCCGTTTCCGCCGTGTAGCCAAGCTTCTCCCACTGCGCCTGCATGACGGGATTTTGCTTCAGGGTTTCCCAGGTGATCTCGGCGGGCATCACGGTCGTGCTGCCGGCACCGGTCAGGCCGAGTATCAAGGGAATAAACAGCGCCACGTACACCAGCGCCAACAGAAAGATCGAATCGAGAAATTGACCGAATCCGCTTTGCCGCGGTGGCTCATAATGTTTGCGCATGGTGCCCTCCCTTATTTGCCGCGCATCCGCCGCATCTCGTCGAGATGCCGGATGTCGAGCCCGTAGATGAATTCCTTTTCGTGGGCGTAGTGCCGCACCATCGCGAAGATCGCCGCCGTGTTGAAGAACAGCACCAGACCGCCGCCGATCAGCAGGACGGCCTGGATCGTCGTGTCATCTATGAGAGCGCTGATGCTGAAAAACACGAACACGACCGCCGCCCACAGCGCGGCGACGAAGGTCCATGCGAACAGCGCGTCGCCCCGGAACATTTTTTGAATCCGGTCATCCATCTTTTGGGTCATGCATTCTCCCCCCATATTCGCCGAAAGTTTCGTTGCGTCTCTCGTGCAGAGCTAAGTTGGGATCATTTTTTCCTAAAAAGCAACAAAATATCTTTGGAAGAAAACCAACAGAGGGATTCCGATATTGAATCCAACGCTTTTGCCGTTGTGGATTATCAATCTCCCGGACGGTGGCTGGACAAACTGTTTCCTGACAGTAAATTATTGCTAGTGTGTTTTCTGGAGATTAAACGATGAGTGAGAGCCAGAATGCCGCGCGCACGGCGCCGACCTTTGGGCAGGATCCGCATGGGGTCACCGACCGCAGTGAGAAAGTGCTCGAAGTCGCCATCGGCCGCGAGCTTCGCAACTTTCGCCTGCAAAAGTCGATGACAGTGGCGGAACTGGCACAGTTGACAGGCCTGTCGATCGGCATGCTGTCGAAGATCGAAAACGGCTTGACCTCACCGTCGCTGACGACGCTCCAGACCCTGTCGAACACGTTGAATGTTCCGATCACGGCGTTCTTTACGCGGTTCGAGGAGCACCGTCCTGTCGTCCATGTCAAACGTGGCGAAGCGATCGAAATCGAGCGCGCGGGCACCCGCGCCGGACATCAATACAACCTGTTGGGCCACATCGGCCCCAACGCCAGCGGCGTGACCGTGGACCCCTACCTCATCACACTCACGCACGAATCCGACGTCTTTCCCACCTTCCAGCACGGCGGCATCGAACTCTTGTACATGCTCGAGGGCGAGGTCGAGTACCGTCACGGCAAGCAAGTCTTCCTGCTGCAGCCGGGAGACAGTCTGTTCTTCGATGCCGAAGCGCCGCACGGCCCGGAAACCCTTGTTTCCCTGCCCGCGCGCTATCTTTCGGTCATCTCCTACCCGCAGGGCGGTTGAGCGGCCCGGCCGGGGGCAGAGGCTCCGTCGGGGCGCCTTGAGGCATCATGGTGTGGAACTAGAACGCTGTCCCGACCCGGCGCCTTAGATGGCGTCGTAGCGAGCAAGCGGCGGCGCTCTGGTCATCCGTGCATCGCAAGAAGATCGGCATCTCCAGCCGAATGGTCGGTCAAGGGCTCCAAATCGGGCACAGGCCCGCGGCACAGACCAGGGCCAGCTTTGACCTCTTATGCCCTGACCGGCTGCATGATTGCGAAATCGCACCCCTCGTCCGCCTGAAGGACCTCCTGGGCATATATCTTGTCGTAGCCGCGCCGCTCGGACGCCGGTTTCGACGGCGATCGGAAGCTGCTGCGCCGCCGTTCCAGCTCGTCATCATCGACCAACAGCTCGATCGTCTTGTTCTCGACCGACAGCTTGATGCGGTCGCCGGTGCGAACCAGCGCCAGCGGTCCGCCGATCGCCGCTTCCGGCGTGACGTGAAGCACGATCGTGCCGAAGGCGGTTCCCGACATGCGCGCGTCGGAAATGCGGATCATGTCCTTGACGCCCTTGGCCGAGAGCTTCTTTGGAATCGGCAGATAGCCGGCTTCCGGCATGCCGGAATCGCTACGCGGGCCGGCATTCTGCAGGACCAGTATATCGCCCTCTTCCACATCGAGGTCCGGATCGTCGATGCGCTTCGCCAGATCGGCGAGCGAATCGAACACCACCGCGCGTCCTTCCTTTTCGAACAACGCCTTGTCGGCCGCCGAACGCTTCAGGATCGCGCCGCCCGGCGCGAGATTGCCGAACAGCGCGACGAGGCCGCCTTCGGGTTCCAGGGGCTGTTCGGCGCTGGCGATGACCTTGCGATCGACCGGACCGACATCTTCGCGAAGCCGGTCGCCGAGCGTGTCGCCTGTCACCGTCTTGCAATCGAGATGCAGCAGCGGCTTCAACTCACGCAGCACAGCGCCCACGCCGCCGGCGAAGAAGAAGTCTTCCATGTAGTTGGCGCCGACGGGCTTGAGATTGACCAGCACCGGCGTCTCGTCGGACAACTGATTGAGCCGCCGCAGCGAAACCGGAATGCCGAGGCGTCCCGCGATCGCCGTCAGGTGAATGATAGCGTTGGTCGACCCGCCGAGAGCGAGCAGGATTCGCAAGGCATTCTCGACCGATTTCTCGGTGATCACCTCGCTGGGCCGGATGGGATTGTCGATCATGCGCGCGGCCGCGAGACCGGTCGCCTCGGCGGCCCGCAGCCGATCGGCATGAACCGCCGGGATGGCCGCCGTCCCGGGCAGCGACATGCCAAGCGTCTCGGCGATGCAGGCCATCGTCGATGCCGTCCCCATGACGGCGCAGGTGCCGGCGGTGGTCGCCAGACGGCCCTCGATGTCACCGATCACATCGCTGGAGATTTCCCCGGCGCGGTATTTTCCCCAGAACCGGCGGCAGTCGGTGCAGGCGCCGAGCCGCTCCTCGCCGTAGCGCGAGGTCATCATCGGACCGGCGACGATCTGGATCGCCGGAAGGTCCGCCGATGCCGCCCCCATCAACTGCGCCGGCACGGTCTTGTCGCAACCGCCCATCAAGACGACGGCGTCCATCGGCTGGGCGCGGATCATCTCCTCGGTGTCCATCGACATCAGGTTGCGAAACTTGAGGCTCGTCGGATTGAGAAAAACCTCGCCGAGCGAAATTGTCGGAAACTCGATCGGCAGCGCGCCGCCGAGCAAGACACCGCGCTTCACCGCCTCCAGCATCTCCGGAAAATGCCGATGGCAGTTGTTGAAGCCGGAAAAACTGTTCGCGATCCCAACGATCGGCTTCTTCAGAACCTCGCGGGAATATCCCATCGAACTGGCGAAGGAGTTTCTCAGATAGAGCGAGAAATCCCTGTCGCCGTAGTTGGTCAGGCCGCGCGCGAACCCTCTTGCCTCGTCTTCACTCATGTTCAGCGCGCCCGCTCTTCCAGCTTGATCTTGACGTATTTCGTCTCAAGATAGTCACCGATGCCGAAGGAGCCGCCCTCGCGCCCCATGCCGCTTTCCTTGACGCCGCCGAACGGCGCTTCCGCGGTCGCGAGCAACATCTCGTTGACGCCGACCATGCCGACCTCAAGGTCTTCATAGGCCCGCGTCGCGGTTCGCAGATCGTTGGAGAAGACGTAACCGGCGAGGCCGAAAGGCAGCGCATTGGCCCTCTCCATCACCTCGTCATAGGTCGTGAAGGTGGTCAGTGGCGCGACCGGCCCGAACGGCTCCTCCCGCATGATGCGGGCATCGTCGGGAACCTGGCCAAGGACGGTCGGCTCGAAGAAGAAGCCGCGATTGGCCTCGGCCGGAACGCTGCCACCGGCCAAAACCTCGGCGCCCCGCTGCCTGGCATCCGCGACGAGCTCCTGAATCGTCTCCAGTCCGCGCCGGTTGGCGAGCGGCCCCATCTGAACCCCCTCCTCCATGCCGCGTCCGACCTTCAGGGATTTCGCGACTTCAGCGAAACGGCGGGCAAACGCTTCGTATTTCGACTCGTGGACGTAGAAACGCGTCGGCGAGATGCAGACCTGGCCGCAATTGCGGAACTTGGTATTGGCGCAGACCTCCGCGGCCTTTTCGGCGTCGACGTCGTCGAAGACGACGACCGGGGCGTGGCCGCCCAATTCCATCGACACCTTCTTCACGCCGTCAGCGGCCAGGTGCAGGATCTGCTTGCCGACCGGAATGGAACCGGTCAGCGAAACCTTGCGCACGATCGGCGAGGCGATCAGGCGCCGGGCGATCATGTCGGATTGGCCGGTGAGGAAATTGACCACCCCGCTCGGGACGCCGGCGTCGTGGCAGGCGCGCACCAACGCCGCGCAAGAAGCGGGTGCCTCGCCGGCCGGCTTGATGATGATGCTGCAGCCCGCGGCAAGCGCGGCCGCGATCTTGCGGGCGGGCAGAAGGGCCGGAAAATTCCATGCGGAGAACGCCGCCACGACTCCGACTGGCTGGTGAATCACCGCCATGCGGCTATCGGCCGTGCGGCTCTCGATGATCTGGCCGTAGATGCGCTTGGTCTCTTCCGAATACCACTCGAACTGATCGGCCGCGGCGTTCACTTCGCCCTTGGCTTCAGCCAGGGGCTTGCCGGTTTCCACCGACATCAGTGTCGCGATCTCGTCGGCGCGTTCGCGAATGAGGTCGCTGGCCTTGCGGATCAGCTTGGCGCGCTCCCAGGTTCCGACCCGGCGCCAGACGGAAAAGCCGGCCCGAGCCGCCGTCAACGCGGCGTCGATATCGGCTTCGGTCGCCTCGGCGATGGAGCCGAGCGTGTCTTCCGTGGCCGGATCGGTGACCGCCCGCGTCGCGCCGTTCGACGCACCACGCCAGGCGCCGTCGATGTAGAGTTCCAGATCACGATACATGGCCGATTCCATTCAGATTTTCTGTTCGAGATAGCGGGCCTGGACGTCATCGACCCAGTTGCCGACATTCCAGGAGCCATAGGCTCCCATTTCCGCGATCGGGTCACGACCGGCGTAGACGGGGATATGCACCAGCGACAGGCCATCATGGGCATGGGCTTCGTCAAGCGCTGCACTCAGTGTATCCCGCGTGGTGCCGCCGAACAGTGCTTTTACACCGGCAAAGGCGCCCGCCATCGCGACATAGTCCACCGCGACACTGTCGTTGGTGCGGAATTCCACCCCATACTGGGCGTATTGCAGGCTGGTTATGGCCCCCATCCGGCGATTGTCGAACAGCGCGATCATGCCCTTCACGCCGTGCTCGACCGCATCGATCAGGATCTGCGGGTTCATCATGAGCGAGCCGTCGCCGGTGAAGGCTATGCCGTAACGTGCCCCCTCCACGCCGGCGGACCCCAGCAACGCCGAGGCGGCAAAGCCCATGTAGGACGCGCCGGTTTCGGTGAACGTATCGCCGACCGCGTCGTCTTCGACGATCTGAAAGCCGTTCGCCTGGACATCGCCGGCATCGAAGAACTTGGCGGCTCCGATCCGCTTGGCGAATTCTGCGACGGTATGAATCGCCGCCGGCTGCGTCAACACGGCCTGCTTCCAGACCGCATCATCGAGTGGTGCGGCACTTGTCCGCTCCCGCTTGAATGCGTTCCAGACGGCCTTCTTGTCGGCGCAAAGGCGCAACCATTCGCCGCGATCGTCTTTCAGGGCCCTCTTTTCGCGCAGGACATCGAGCAGTCGCGCAGCGACGCAAGTGATATCGCCGGGCAGAGGCAACGTATTGGCATAGTGGGTGACATCGCCGATCGCGCCATTGATGTTGATGACGGCCCTGGCATTGGGATAGCCGACGCCGGAGCAATCGGCCTGGCAGACACCGCGCGAGCCGATGAAGACGACGAGATCGGCCTCCTCCATGGCAAAATTTCCGCTGATCGTGCCCTTCGATCCGCCGACATGCATGTTCTGCGGATGGTCGTCCGGCAACACGCCGGTCGAGCCCGGCGAAAGCACAACCGCGGCACCGATCGCCTCGGCGAGGTCGCGTACCACGGAAGCATGCCCGCGGGTTCCGCCACCCGCCTTGATCACGATCTTGCGGTGACGGGCAAGCAGGGCCGCCGCCGCCTCATAGACTTCCAGACCGGCCGGCGCCACGGCCGGAAGCGCCATGCGGCCGGGAAGCGTATCGACATTCACCTTCATCGATTGCGGCTGCGTGTTGATGGGCAGCAAGATGAAGAACGGGCCCGGCATGTAGGGGTGATGCACGCAGTTGGTCCCGCGGCGCATGCACTCCCGCAGGGATTCCGGCGTATGCAAGGTGTGGGACTGGCCCATCAGCGCCGTGATCTTGCCGAAGATCCCCTGTTCGGGTTTCGGCACCTGCTGCATGTTGTAGCCTTCGCCGCGCGTCGTCTCGTCACCATAGATGTGATAGACGCCGACGCCGTTGGACGCGGCGGCCAGCGAGCCGGCCATGGCCTGAAGGCCGCCCGGCCCGATCGAGGTAATGACGGCCGGCGTCTTGCCGTACTGCCAGGCATGCGCGGTGGCCGCATGCGCCATCTCGACCTCGTTGCGGCAATTGATCACCGTGACGACGCCGGCCTCACTGTAAATTCTCAGGACATTTCCCAGATCAGTCGACCCGTGCCCGAAAATCGCGAAGTAGTGCGTCACGCCCTGCTTCAGCAGCCCGATGACCAGTGCCTCGGACAAGCTCGTCTCGATCGGCATCGTCATATCGCCCGCGGCGAAAGCGGCATCGACGCCGTCGTGGCGAGCAAGAAGCCCCGCCCTTTCCCGAATTTCGCTTTCCTCGTCCCCGGATCCGAACTTACTCTCAAGCATTGCTGGCTCCGACGTTCATTTTCCCTCGCCTCTTCGCGAAAACCTCTCCCGACACCTGCAACGCGATGATGAACGCAGCGAGACCGAAGAAGAACAGGGCGGTAGGCGACGTGTAGAAGATGGCGAGATCCCCGCCGGAGAGGTTCATGGCCGTGCGGAATTCGCCTTCCAGCGTCGGCCCGAGCACCAAGCCGAGGATGATCGGGGTCACGGGAATTTCGGCCTTGATCACCGCGTAGGCGAGCAACCCGACGATCGCCATCGTGTAGATGTCGAAGATGCTGTTGCGCACGGTGAAGGCTCCGATGCCGCACAGAACGATGACGAGAACCGCCATCAATCGGGGCGGCACTCTCAGCACGTGGACGAACAGCCGGATGCCAAGCAGTTGCATGAACAGGATCGCGACATAGGCGACGACGATCGAGACGTAGATTCCGTAGACTTCCGTCTGGTGGTTGAGAAACAGCGCCGGTCCCGGCACGATGCCATGGATCTGCATGCCGGCCAGGACGATTGCGGTCGCCGGATCGCCAGGGATGCCGAGTGACAGAAGCGGGATCATGGTTCCCCCGGTGACGGCGTTGTTCGCGGTTTCCGGCGCGACGACACCCTCGATCGCTCCCTTGCCGAAGCGGGACGGATCCTTGGAAAAGCGTTTGGCATGATCGTAGGCGAGGAACGAGGCGATCGGGCCGCCGGTACCGGGGATGGCGCCGATGACGGTCCCGATGGTCGAACAGCGGACCATCAGCCAGAAATTGCTGGCGATCAGCCGCAAGGACGGCAGCTCGGCGCGGATATCGCTCATCTGCGCGGGAGGCGCGACGCCCCTGCGGTGTTCCTCGAAGACCTGGATGATGAAGGGGACGGCGAACAGGCCGATCATGGCGACGAGTAGGTTGACGCCCTGCAGCATGCTCGTCGTGCCGAAGGTCATGCGCGGCACACCATCCAGGACGTCGAGCCCGATGGTCATCGCCATCAGTCCGAGCAGCCCGGCGATCAGCCCGCGCAACATCGACTTGCCGGCCATGCCGCAAATCGTCGACAGTCCGAACACGACGAGAGCGAAGATTTCGGCCGGGCCGAAGGACATGGCCATGCGCGAAACCAGATTCACCGACACGACCATCACGATCAGGCTGAAGATGCCGCCGAAGGTGGAAACGATCACCGCCATGCCGAGCGCGATCGACGCGCGCCCGGTCTTGGCCATGGGATAACCGTCGATGACGGTCGCCGCGGCGGACGGCGTGCCGGGAATGCCGAGCAGAATCGCCGAAACCGACCCGCCGGTCATGCCGCCGATATAGGTGCCGAGAAGCAGGCCGATGGCGGGCACCGACTCCATGCCGAAGGTCAGCGGGAGCGCCAGCGCCAGTGCAACCGTGAAGGTCAGTCCGGGAATGGACCCGAAAATCAGACCGATGAGCGAGCCCAGAGCCACCGCGCCGAGGCTTTCGGGCTGAAGCGCGATCGCCGCCGCTGTCAGAAAGCTGTCCATGTCAGGCCATCAACCCAAATTGATCCACGAACCGGTCGCGAGATAGACGCCGAGGATCTTTCCGAAGATCAGCCAGCAGGCGAAGGTGATGCCGACGCTCATGGCTCCGATGCGTAGCGGCGACCGGTCGTTCGTGCAGACCAGCATGATCGACGCGACAGTCAGGAGCGTGGCGAGAACGAAGCCGATGCGCTGCATCAAAAATCCGTAGGCAAGAAGATGCGCGACAGTCAGGATCGCCGCGACGAGACCGACAGCTCCATTGGCGCCTGCCGCCTCAGGCTCATTGATCGCCCCCTCGGCCCCTGGCGTCACGGCGTCGTCACGCCGCTTGCCCAGCGCCGCAATAGTCAGCCACAGCGAGAAGACCGCCAGCAACGCGCCCAGGAGGAGCGGGAAAGCGCGGGGACCGACGTCCCCGCCTCCCGTGCCCGGCGGTATCGTGCGCCAGACAATCAGCATCCAGACCAAAGACAGGGTCAGAAGCAGCATGCCGGTTACGACATCACGCATTTTTTCCGACATCTGCCCCTCCTCGAAACGGAATCTGCCGGTTTATTTCGTCATACCCAGTTCGCCGAGGAGCTCGGCGTAGAACTTGTCATCGCGGGCGATGATTTCGCCGAATTCCGCACGTCCCTTAAAAGCCGGCTCGAAGCCGATGTTCTTGGAGGCCGCGATGAATTCGTCCGACTCCGCCGCTGCCTTGGCCGCCGCCTCCAGCTTTGCGAGCACGTCGTCCGGGGTTCCCTTGGGTGCCGCCAATCCGCGCCACATCGAGATGTCGATGTCGTAGCCCTGGCTCTTGGCCGTCTTCACATCGGGTAGAACGCTGACCGGCTCTGCCCCGGTCGAACCGAGGACAGTCAGGTCGCCGGACTGGACATAGGAAAGAAACTGGCCCGGCCATTGGATGGCGGCATCGATGCGACCGGCGAGCAATTCGACGGGCGCCTTGCCGTCTCCGTAAGAGACGTAGTTGACCTGATCGGCGATGCCCATGGCGTCGAACAGGGCGGCCGACGTCAGATGCGTGAACGAGCCCTTGCCGGAAATGCCGACATTGATCTTCTTGCCGCCTTCCTTGACGGCCTTGGCCATCTCGTCGAGGCTTTTCCAGCCCGTCGAGACATTCACCGCGAGGACCGGGATTTCGACCGACACCTGGGCGATCGGTGCGAATTCCTCATAGTTGAACGGCAGATTGCCGAGGTGATACGTCGTGTTGATGGAGTTGGAGTTCCACACGATATTGTAGCCGTCAGGACGGGTCGACTGGACGTGGGCATAGCCGATCGCGCCACCCCCGCCGGTGCGGGCGACCGGCACGACCGGAGAACCGAGTTCCCGGGACATCAGCTCCGCCAGAAGCTGCGCCGTGGTGTTGGCCGTGCCGCCGAACAGGACGGTCATTTCGACCGGCTTTTCCGGATACTCGGCCCGGGCTGGAAGACTTCCGGCGAGTGTGACGGCCGCCAGCGCGGCGGCGATAAGCCCCCCGCCAAATTTGAACGAATGCATGTTGTTCTCCTCCCAGTAATGCGCTCGGCGACCTCCCGCCGCGATGAAATTCAACGTCTCCAGACGCACACTCGGCAAGCCGGACGAATCCTGTCCGGCCGGCCCGAGAGCACTGTCGGGGCCGTCAGCTGGCCATCTCCAGTTTGGCGGATTTTTTCTCTTCCAAACCCTGCAAGATGGATTCCGGCGTTGCCGGCAGCGCGGTGATGCGCACGCCGATCGCGTCGTAAATGGCGTTCATGATCGCCGGCGCCGTCGGCACCAGCGCTGGTTCGCCGATGCCCTTGGCGCCGAGCGGGCTGCGCGGGTCGCGGTCTTCCACGAGCATCGTGTTGATCTGCGGAATGTCGAGCGACGTCGGCAGGATATATTTGGAAAAGCCGTGGGTGGTCGTGTGACCCTTATCGAGCTGATAGTCTTCCATCAGCGCCTGGCCCAACCCTTGCACGATGCCGCCTTCGATCTGACCCTCCACGCCGCGAGGATTGATCGCACGGCCGACGTCGTGAACGGCCCACATGCCCAGCACCTGAACCTCGCCCGTCAAGGTGTCGACTTCCACCTCCGCGACCTGACAGCCGAAGACATAGGCTTGCCAGGGAGCGCCGGAACCGTCGACCGGATCGAGACCGGTGCCGTGCGCCGTGAACGAGCCGGAGCCGACCGGCACGACCCCCCGCTTCTTGCAGAGCGCCACCGCCTCATCGACGGTCATCCGGTTGTTGGTACCCTCGGCCCAGATTTCGCCGTCGAACGCCTTGATCGTCGCGGCGTCGACCTGCCAGTGATCGGCCAGTTCTGCATCGAGCTTGGCGCGGGCGTCGCGGCATGCGATCGCGACACAGTTGCCGATCATGTAGGTCTGGCGCGTCGCGCCGGCATGCGCCGCCTCGGGCGAGCGCGCCGTGTCGTTGTCGCCGATCGTCACGTCGGCGGGCCGGATGCCGAGCTCTTCGGCGGCGACCTGCGCGAGTACCGTCAAGATGCCCTCGCCGATCTCGGTGACGCCGGTGACCACCTTTGCGGTGCCGCCATCATCCATTTCCACCCAGGCGCCCGCCCGGTCGATCGTCGCGGTGCGGGCAATGCCGTACCAGGATGCGGCCATGCCGCGCCCCCTCGCCCAGCGCTTCATCAGGCAACCTCCTGCTTGTCATCCGCCGCCGCTTGGCGAAAACGAGCGCCGAGGGTGCAGGGCTGGCGCGTGTCGGAACCGCCGAGATCTGACCGCGTGGCACCGCGGCTCGTCGGCGCGCCCGTTTCCCAGCGGCAGAACGCCTCCGCGGTTTTCAGCACCTCGCCGATGGAGACCGTATCGAGCCGCTGCCCCGTGTGCGTGTGGGACCCGACCGTCATCATGTTCCGGCGCCTGATCTCGAACGGATCGAGACCGAGCCTTTCGGCACAGATGTCGAGGTGTGACTCGGTGGCGAACTGCGCCTGCATGGCACCGAAGGTCCGGAACGCGCCGGACGGCGTGTTGTTGGTGTAGACGCCGAACGTGTCGATCCGCGTGTTGGCGAGGTCGTATGGGCCGAGCGACAGGATCGCGGCCTTGCGCATGACGCCTTCGGTGGACATGCCATAGGCGCCGCCGTCGCTGATCATCTTGAACGAGACGGCCGTGATCGTGCCGTCGCTCTTCAGGCCCATCCTGCAAGTCACCTTCGAAGGGTGGCGTTTGGCCGTCGCGATGATCGATTCCTCGCGGGTGAAGACAATCCGAACAGGGCGTCCGCTCTTCATGGCGGAAAGCGCCAGCATGCCCTGGTAGATCATGTCCTCCTTGCCGCCAAAGCCGCCGCCGACCGGGCTCATGATGAAGCGAACCTTGTTGATCGGCTTGTCGATGATGGTCGACAGCATGTGGCGATGGTGGGTGATGTTCTGGCTCGGGGAGACGACGGTCACCACGCCGTCGTGATCGACATAGGCAAGGCCTGCCTCCGGCTCGAGATAGGCGTGCTCGACCTGCTGGGTCGAATAGCTGTTCTCGACGATGACATCGGCCTCGGCAAAGCCCCGCTCGACATCGCCTTTGCGGATGGGGATGTGCTTGACGACATTGTCCTGGGCATAGTCGTGGACGATGACCGCGCCGGGCCGCATCGCCTCCTCGGGATCGAAGACGCCCGGCAGTTCCTCATATGCGACCTTGATCAGCCCGAGAGCCCGGCGCGCAATCTCCTGGGTCTCGGCCGAGCCCGCGGCGACGGCTTCGCCGACGTAGCGCACCTTTCCGCGCGCCATCACCGGCTGGTCGTGGACGAAGACGCCAAACCCGTCCAGACCGGGCACATCCTTGTGCGTGATCACACATTCCACGCCGTCCAGCGCCTCGGCGGCCGACGTGTCGATCGAGAGGATCTTCGCATGGGGATACGGGCTGCGCAGCACCTGCATATGCAGCATGTCCTGCATCGTCATGTCGCCGGCGTATTTCAGCGCGCCGGACACCTTGCTCGGCGCATCGAGCCGACGGACATTGTTGCCGATATAGGAGGCGCCAGCGCCGTCCTCATCGAGCGCGGTGGCGGGAAGACGGCCATTCATGACGTCCCGGGCCAGTTCGACCGCCTCGAAGATCTTCGTGTAGCCAGTGCAGCGGCAGATGTTACCGCCGAGGCGCTCCTTGATCTCTTCGAGGTCGGCGAACGGATTTTCACGCAACGCCGAGGTGGCTGCCATCACCATGCCCGGGATGCAGTAGCCACACTGGCTGGCGCCGGTCTTGTGGAAGGCCTGCTGCAGGGTGGTCAACTCACCGCGCGGCGCGAGCCCCTCGATGGTCTGGATATCCGCCCCGTCAGCCTTCACCGCCGGCATGAGACAGGATTTCACCAGCTTGCCGTCGACAAAGACCGAACAGGTGCCGCACTCGCCGGCGCCGCAACCTTCCTTGCTTCCGGTGAGGTTGATTTCCTCGCGCAGATAATCGAGCAGGCGGTAGCTGCCATTGAGCGGCCGGGCGAATTTGCGGCCGTTGACGGTCATGGTCAGGACGCGGTCAGACATGAGCTGCTTCCCTCTGCTGTGCATTTGGAACCGGCGCGCCGCACGCAACGAGCGCGTCTTCCAGCGCGGCCTCCACAAAGCCCCGCACGACCCGCTGGCGATAGGCGACGCGCGAGCGCGAAGCGACGCGCTCGGCCGGCAACACGCTGGCTTCGGCCACCAGCTCGCGGGTGATGGGCTGGCCGATCAGCATGGTCTCGATATCGTGCAGCCGGACGGGCACAGGACCGACCCCGCCGAGCGCGAGGCGAACGTCTTCGAAGACGTCGCCGGCGGCGTTGGTCTTGACCAGCGCGACGGCCGACACCCTGGATATGACGAGGGAGCGTCGCTGGCCCACTTTTTGAAACGAGCCGCCATAGCCGCGCATCGATTCACAGATCACGGCGGTGATCAGTTCACCGGCTCGCAGTGCGGTGCGGCCGGGACCAAGGATGAAGTCGCCGATCGGCAGCGTCCGGCGGCGGATGTCGCCGTTTTCCAGAGACGCAAGCTCCACATCCGCGTTCATCGCGAGCAGCGGCGGCACGCCGTCCGCCGCTGGAGAGGCATTGGCGATATTGCCCGCCAGCGTCGCCTGTTCGCGCACCTGGTCGTCGGCGAACCAGATCGCGCAATACGGCATACAGGGCAGATGCTCGCGCAGGACGGCGTCGGTCAGAAAGGCCTGAAAGGCGACATTCGCGTTGAGCCGAACCCGGTTGCCGACGTGTTCGTAACCCTGGAACTCGCGGACCCGGCTCAGATCGACGACGATCGAATAATGCACGTCTCCGCCCCGGCCCTCGCGGGCATAAGGCAGGACGTCGGTCGCCCCGGCGATGACCTTGCCGTCCGCGGGAAGCTTGCCGACTGTCTCCAGCGCTTCCCGCAGGCCGCGCGGCGTGACGTATTCCTCAAAGGACAACATTATCTCGACCTTCGATCCTGATCATTCCGCCGCGATCGACTGGGCTTGCGCCTGCTTGTTGCGGACCACCACCTTGATCGCGTCTTCCACGCGGTCCTTGGCGTAGCGCAGCGCCTCCGGCAGGTTTTCCATCGGAAAGGTGTGGGTGTGGATCTGGGTGGCGTCGAAGCGCTTCTGGCGCATGAAGGCCTCGGCGCGGTGTGTCGCGCCCTTGCCTTCGCCCCGGATGCCGTAAACGTAGATGTTGTTGCGAACCAGATAGGCCACGTCGACGGGCACCGGCGCGCTCGGGAAGGCTGCCAGGCAGATCTTGCCGCCGCGGTTCAGCATCTGCGCCGCCTCGTTGACCGCATTCGGTGCCCCCGAGCATTCCACCACATAGTCGACGCCCTTGCCGTCGGTGAGCCGACGAACGGCCTCGACAGGGTCTTCATTGCGCACGTTGATGACGTGGTCGGCGCCGAGGCGCTTGCCGATCTCGAGCCGGTTGTCGCGGGTTCCGGTCAAAATCACCGGCTGCGCGCCGAGCGCCTTGGCGACGGCGGCACCCAGCAGGCCGATCGGGCCCGGCCCGCTGACGACGACGCTTTCGCCCGCTACGAGACCGCCGAGCTCGGTCAGGCCGTACATCGCGGTTCCGGCAGTGACGACGAGCGTCGCCTCCTCATCGCTCATGTCATCGGCGACATGCACCAGGGTGTTGATGTTGTTCACCTGGTATTCGCAGAAGCCGCCATCGGTCGTGAAACCGTTGGCGCGATGGCCCTTGTCGACGTTGCCGTAGTTCTTGCCGTAGTTGTGGCAGGACGTATACATGCCCTGCCGGCAACGCTTGCACTGGCCGCAGCCGGCGTGAATCTCGACCGTCACGCGCTCACCGATGGCGTATTCGTCGACGCCCTGCCCGAGCGCGACCACGGTTCCCATATACTCGTGGCCCGGCGTGAAGTTCTTGTTGAACGGCGCGCCGCCCTCGATCTGCGCTGGCGGACCGTGGTGAATGATCTCAAGATCGGTGGCGCAGATGGCAACGGCATCGATGCGGACCAGGACCTCCGCTTTCTTCGGCGAAGGGACGGCCTTGTCGACAAAGGTCAGCTGCCCCGGATCGCCCAGAACCCAGGCTTTCATGGTCTCCGGAACCGGATAATCCGGATGGGTCTTCACACCTTCTTCCATAGCCATGTCTTCTCCTCCCACGACGTCGCAACTGACAGAAACGGTTGCTCTTAAAATTGGCCGACACGCAGCCTGTTGGATAATTTGCCGGCGCACTCGATCACCGCGCGGATCATGTGCGCGCGGTATTCGGTGGTTGCCCTGCTCTTCGGGATCGAAACGCTGATCGAGCCGAGCACCGCGCCGCTGCCGTCGCGCAACGCCGCGCCGTAACAGATGACGTTCGGCTCCAGCTCCTCATCGTCGACGGCGAAGCCCGAACGACGCACGATGCGCAATTCCTCGATGAGCGCGGACAGCGAAGTGATCGTGCTCGCCGTGAATGGCGTCAGACCGCTGTTGGAGACCACGCGCGCCAGCTCGGTCTCGGGCAGCCAGGCGAGGATCGCCTTGCCCGTCGCCGTCGCATGCGCCGCGCGCATCTTCTTCACCTCGTCCGGCTCCACATGGGTCGGCATCAGCGAGCCGAACTTGAGCCGGGTCATCAAAATGGAATCGCGCAGCACCGCCAGTTGGACGCTTTCGCGCAAACTGACATTCAGCGCCTGCAACTCGTCGTGGACGAATTCGCAAAGATCGAACTCGCGACTGGCGAGCGCCGCCAGATCCGCCAATTTCGAACTGAGCATATAGCCGCGGCTCCGCCCGGCATGAATGACGTAGCCGCGCGCCACCAGCGTCGCCACCAGATGATGGCAGGTCGACAAATTCAACTCGGCCGCCCTGGCGAGTTCGTTCAGCAGAATCGGACGATCCTTGCCGGCAATCACTTCGATCAGCTTCAGGGCCCGGTCCACCGATTGAATGACCCGCCCCTCCGCCGACTTCTTTTTGCCGGCGCCGGCGGGCTCTTCATATTTGTCCTTGGGCTTGGCGGGAGAGGACGACATTGGTTCGGCTTCGCTCATTTTTGGAAGGCCGTCGGCCCCTCTCTTCAACTTGGTCGCAGCCTACGGGCGATGTCGTTTGATCGTCAAATAAAATCCACATCGTCAAATTGCTTTTCACAATGTGAAATTTGAACGGATTTTGTTGTAGTCTATATCGTGTCCGGTAACAGACTTTGCTTCCACTCCACCGGAATGGCAGAGGCTCAGAGGCGGAAAATCGGCGGGAGCTGGGGCGTTGGTGAATTATCTGGTTTATGTCAGCCAGGCCCGGCAGGGTCTTAGAGTCGGTCCGGAAAGTTGTTCAATTTGAACAAAGCCTTCGCAGCATTAGGCGGATAGACGCCAGTTTGAGGAATGCGAGCGCGTTGCGCGACAGGTTCTCGAAATC
>NZ_JAZHLK010000048.1:0-30681 GCF_036549515.1 Aurantimonas sp. E1-2-R+4
ACCGGCCGCGGCGGCGCCGCCCGTGCCGAACAGACCAACACCGACAGCTGGGAAGAGTTCTGATGGCAAAAAAGGCAACACGTGCGGGGGCTGCGGTGGAACTCCCTGGCATCCTCGATCTGAAGGCGGCAGGCCCGCTCTTCGACCAACTCCTGACGTTGCGGGGCAAGCCGGTCACGGTCGATGCCGCCAGCGTGGAGAAGGTAGGTGCACAGTGCATCCAGGTTCTTCATTCGGCCGCGGCGACGTGGCACGCGGATGAGGTCGCATTCACCATCGTCGAACCGTCGGAGACGTTTCGCTCGGGACTCGACCTTCTCGGTCTTTCGGAAACCTTAAGCCAAAAGGACATCGCGGCATGAGCAGGACAATTCTGACGATCGACGATTCGCGAACCATGCGCGAGATGCTGCGCGCGACGCTGACATCGTCCGGCTTCGTCGTGGTCCAGGCCGAGGACGGCGCCCACGGCATTGAGGTTCTGCAGGGGATGGAGGTCGAGCCCGACGTTATCATCACCGACATCAACATGCCGCGCAAAGACGGGTTTCAGTTCATCGAAGAGGTGCGCGAAGATCCCAGTCGTCGGGCAATTCCGATCCTTGTCCTGACCACGGAAAGCGACGCGGAAAAGAAGCAGCGCGCGCGCCTCGCCGGAGCGACCGGCTGGATCGTCAAGCCATTCGACCCGGTCAAACTGCTCGACGCGATCAACCGCGTCGCAGCGTAATCATAGTTCGGAAAGCGCCTGGCAAGCTTGAGGCCGTAACAACGGTCCGACTTTCAGGTTCGAAGGCGAGAATAGGGTAGCACAATGGACGCGATGGCTGAAATCCGGCAGACCTTTTTCGAGGAATGCGCCGAGCAGCTTGCCGAACTCGAGACAGGTCTGCTCGCGATCGAAAACGGCGAGGCTGACGCCGATACGGTAAATGCCGTTTTCCGCGCCGTGCACTCGATCAAGGGCGGCGCCGGCGCCTTCAGTCTGGATGACCTCGTCCGTTTCTCCCACATCTTCGAGACGACGCTCGACGAACTCCGGTCGGACCGGCTGGAAGCGAGCGATGTCGTCATCAAGGTCATGCTGCGGGCGGCCGATGCCTTGGCCGATCTGGTGACGGTCGCCCGTGACGGCGGCACGGTCGATGCGTCCCGCAACGAGGGCCTGGCCGCCGAGCTCAAGGATCTGGTCGCGGCCGCCAAGGGCGAAACCCCGGCGGACGCCGCCGGGGATGCGCCAGAGCCAGAGGACAGCGCGGATAGTGCGGATAGTGTGGATGACGACTTCGGCTTCGTTCCCGTCGCCGTCGACCTCGACGAACTGATCGGTGGCGGTGGCGGTGGCGACCAAGCCTATCGGATCATCTTCCGCCCGCACGCCGCCCTCTATGCCAAGGCGAACGACAGTGTTCGCGTCCTCCGGGATCTGCTCGAACTGGGCGAGGGCAATGTCCAGTGCGACACGAGCGAGATTCCGCTCCTGTCCGATCTCGATCCCGAGGGCGCCTATTTCACCTTTACCGTCGATCTGACGACGGTGGAGAGCGAAGAGAAGATCCGCGAGGTCTTCGAATTCGTCGAAGACGATTGCGACCTGTCGATCGAGCGAATCCTGGATTCGGATACCGGATCGGCCGACGGTGCCGTCGATGTCGATTCGGACCTGGCCGACCTTCTGGCTAGCCTGCGTGGCGAAGCGGCAAGCGATGCGGCTGCCGACGAGGCACCGGCGGCCAAAGCTCCCAAGGCGGACAAACCCAAGGCATCCAAGCCGGTGATGGCAGGCCAGCCCGCGCCGGCGCCGGCGGCCGCGCCGGAAGCGGCGGCCGCATCGTCGGCCAGCGCTCCGGTGGAGAAACCGGCGAAGGCCGATGCGAGCGAGGCCAAATCCGGCAATGTCGGCGGCAGTCCGGCTCAGACCATCCGTGTCGATCTCGAACGCGTCGACCGGCTGATCGATCTGGTTGGCGAGTTGGTCATTCATCAGGTCATGCTCTCGCAGCGCACCTATCAGGCGGGGCTTGCCCGCGCCTCGGAAGTCGCCGTCGGCCTCGACGAACTCGAACAGCTGACCCGGGAGATCCAGGACAGCGTCATGGCGATCCGCGCGCAGCCGGTGAAATCGGTGTTCCAGCGCTTGCCGCGGCTGGCCCGCGAGGTCGCGGAAATCTCCGGCAAGACCGTCCGTCTGGTGACCGAGGGCGAGTGGACCGAGGTCGACAAAACCGTGATCGAGCGGCTTGCGGATCCGTTGACCCACATGCTCCGCAACGCCATCGACCACGGGTTGGAAAAGCCCGATGTGCGACTGGCGGCCGGCAAGTCGGAAGAGGGCACGGTCAAGGTCGCGGCGATGCACCGCTCCGGCCGGATTGTCATCGAAATCTCCGATGACGGCGCCGGCATCAACCGCCCGAAAGTGCGCGAGATCGCGATCTCCAAGGGCCTGGTCGCGGCCGAGGCCAATCTTTCGGACGAAGAGATCGACAACCTCATCTTCATGCCGGGCTTTTCGACGGCAAGCGAGATCTCCGAGTTGTCGGGCCGCGGCGTCGGCATGGATGTCGTGAAACGTTCGATCCAGGCTTTGGGCGGGCGTGTCTCGATCACCTCCAAACCCGGAAAGGGCTCGACCTTCACCATGAGCCTGCCGCTGACGCTGGCGGTGCTGGACGGGATGATCGTGACCGTCGGGGACCAGACGGCTGTGGTGCCGCTGACGGCCATCATCGAGACGCTGCAGCCGAAGCCGGAAGAAGTGAAGGGCTTTGGCGGCGATGCGCGGCTGATCAAGGTGCGCGACGCCTTCTTGCCCCTCGTCGATGTCGGCCGCGAACTGGCCTACACCACGACCCCGACCAATGCGACGACCGGTGTCGCGATCCTCGTGGAAGCAGAGAACGGCACCCGCTCGGCGCTTCTGGTGGACGCCATCCAGGGGCAGCGCCAGGTCGTCATCAAGAGTCTTGAAGCCAATTATCGCCGCGTGCCGGGAATCGCTGCCGCGACGATCCTCGGCGACGGGCGCGTCGCTCTCATTCTCGATGTCGACGTGATCGTCGCGACGTCGCGCACTGACGGCATTCACAGCAACGGACTTCAGCAGGCAGCGGAGTGAAATCGATGACAAACCAAATTGCCAATCCCGCCGAGAACGACAACAAGGGCGAGGGAAACGGCCGCGAGCTGATCGCCTTTCGGATCGGGGAACAGGAATTCTGCGTCGACATCATGTCGGTGCGGGAGATTCGCGGCTGGACGGCGGCAACGCCGCTTCCGCATGCGCCCTCCTATGTGAACGGCGTGATCAATCTGCGCGGCGCGGTGCTGCCGATCGTCGATCTCGCCGCAAGGCTTGGCTTCGCCAGGACGGAAGCGAGCGCGCGCAGCGTCATCATCGTGGTGCGTGCCGAGCACCAGTTGTTCGGCCTGCTCGTCGACGCCGTCTCCGATATCCTGACAGTCACGGACGATGCACTGCAGCCGACGCCCGATATCGCTTCGGAACTGGCGAAACAGTTCGTCAGGGGCGTTATGGCGATCGAGGGACGCATGATCTCGCTGATCGCAACGGACAATGTCTTGCCACAACTGCAAGCTGCAGCTTGAGCTAAGACTACCCTAAACCCTCCGCAGGGAGGTACGAAATCGGGTGCTGCCCCGTCTGGCCCGGCGCAATCGCGCCGAACGCCTACGGCTGGCCATGGAGTAACACGCTGTGAGTGTTGACAGACAGCAGGAGAAGACCGTGAGGCCGCGAGGCTCAGCGTCCGCTTCGATCGTCGCCGGCGAGTTCCCGATGACGGAAGCCGACTTTATGAAGATCGCGGAAATGCTCTACGAGGACGCGGGCATCCACCTGACAACGTCCAAGGCGACGCTGGTCTATTCGCGCCTGTCGAAGCGGTTGCGCAGCCTCGGCATGCGCAGCTTCAAGGATTACTGTGCGCTGGTGAACGATGCCGGCGGCGCCAGCGAGCGCATGACCATGCTCGCCTCGCTGACGACGAACGTCACGCAGTTCTTTCGCGAGCAGCACCATTTCGATCACCTGCGTGAACACTTCCTCCCCCCGCTGCTGAATGCCGCCAAGAGCGGTGGGCGCGTGCGCCTGTGGTCGGCGGGATGTTCAACCGGACACGAGCCCTATTCGATCGCGATGACGCTGCTCTCGCTCATGCCGGATGCGGCGGACCACGATATTCGCATTCTCGCCTCCGATATCGATCCCAATGTCGTGGCCACCGGCCGAGCGGGGGTCTACGCATCCAGCGATCTGACCGCCGTGCCGGCCGATATGCGTCGCCGCTGGTTCCGGTCGGCCAGCCCGGATAGTGGCGCACCCGCATCCGGCAGCGTCAACGAGATGGCGTTCGAGGTGGTCGACGCCATGCGCGATCTCGTGTCGTTCCGAGAATTGAACCTGATCGGCCAGTGGCCGATGAAGGGCAAGTTCAACGCGATCTTTTGCCGCAACGTCACGATCTATTTCGATCAGCAGACGCGAGAACGCGTGTGGAGCCGCTTTGCCGAGCGCATCCAGCCGGGCGGCTTTCTCTATGTCGGCCATTCCGAACGGCTGGCGGGAGAGGCGGCCAAGGTGATGACCTATGACGCCAACACCTCCTATCGCAAGACGGCGTGAGGGCGGTTCGATGACTGGATTGCGTCTTAACCCCACACCGAATCATCGTGATGTGCGCGCGCATCGCGCAGGCAATAGCGCTGGCGCGCCGAGGTTTGGCGATTCGTCAGGCGGCTGCGCCGCCGGAAAAAGGAAAGCGTGAGCATGTCACCTGCCAGAGTCTTAGTGGTCGACGATTCCATGACGATGCGCGCGCTCATCCGGCATGCGTTGAATAGCGACCCGGGAATCGAAGTGGTCGGCGAAGCAGCCGATCCCTTTGAAGCACGTAAGAAAATGAAGGCGCTCGATCCCGACGTCGTGACCCTGGACGTCGAGATGCCGAACATGAACGGCATCGAATTCCTCCAGAAGATCATGACGTTGCGCCCGACGCCGGTGATCATGGTGTCCAATCTGACAGCGCCGGGGGCCGCCGTCACGCTGGAGGCGCTGGAACTCGGCGCTTTCGACTGCATCGCCAAGCCAGGCGCCAGTAGCAACACCTTCGACATTCTGCCCAACCTGATCAAGGAGGCCAACCGCGCCAAGGCCGGCCTGGTCAAACGCCGTATGGCTGCCGTCGAGCACCCCGGCAACGGCACGGCGAACAGAGCTTTGGCGCGGTCCCAATCCGGCCCGGACCTGATCGGCATCGGATCCTCGACGGGCGGCGTCGAGGCGTTGATGCAGGTTCTCGCCGAATTTCCCGCCGACTGCCCCCCGACGCTCATCGTTCAGCATCTTCCGGCCGCCTTCACCGCCTCCTTTGCGACACGGCTCAACCGGATTTGTCCCGCCCATGTCAGCGAGGCCAAGGACGGCGAAGCGATTCGCCAGGGCCATGTCTACCTGGCTCCGGGCGGCAGCCGTCACATGATGCTGCGAAAGGGCACCCAATTGACCATCGCGCTGGTGGCGGACGACCCGGTCTGCGGACACCGACCGTCGGTCGACGTGCTGTTCGCGTCGATCGCCAAGAATTTCAAGGACCGGTCGACAGGCGTAATCCTCACCGGGATGGGCCGGGACGGCGCGCAGGGGCTTTTGGAAATGCGGAAGGGAGGGTCCCGGACCCTCGCTCAGGACGAGGAAACCTCGCTCGTCTACGGCATGCCGCGCGTCGCATATGAGATTGGCGCCGCGCAAAAGCGACTGCCGCTGTCGCGCGTGGCGCGGGAGATATTCGTATGAACCGCTCGCAAAGCGAAACCTCTATAAAAAACACAGCGAAATTGAGGATAGATTCATCAAATTCGCTTGTAATGCGGCCGAAAGGAACAACGCCATGGGCATTGTAGATCAATTGAAGGTTCTGATCGTCGACGATCATAGAACAAGCCGCATGCTCATTCGTGATGCGCTGGAACAACTTGGTATCAAGAACATCGTCTTTGCGGTCGATGGTGAAGAGGCGCTGCGGACGATGATGTCGGCCCCGTGCCACATTATCATCTCGGACTTCAATATGCCCAAGCTCGACGGTATCCAGCTCTTGAAAGCGGTGCGATCCTACGCGCCGACCAAGAAGACGCCGTTTATCATCCTGACCGGCGCGGGCGACCGGGAGCTGGTGCAGAAGGCCGCGCAGCTCGGCGTCAACAACTTTCTGGCCAAGCCTATCACCGTGCCTGTGCTCAAGAAGACCATGGAAGCCGTCGTCGGACGCCTGCAATAATGACGGGACGAAGCGAAGGGCGACGCGTCCATGTCATGCAAGGCGAAGCCAAGGTCGACGAAGGTCCGGATACCATCCTGACCACGCTTCTGGGCTCGTGTGTCGCGGCCTGCATCCGGGATCCGGGCGCAGGTGTCGGCGGGATGAACCACTTTCTGCTGCCCGGTAGCAGCGGTCAGGAGGGCGCGCGCGCCGAGAGCTTCGGTCTTTATCTGATGGAGCTGCTGATCAACGGGCTGCTGCAGCGCGGCGCGCGGCGCGGGCATCTCGAAGCGAAGCTGTTCGGCGGTGCGCGGGCGATGGACGGTCTGTCCGAGGTCGGCTCGAAGAATGCCGCTTTCGCTGAGCGTTTCCTGCAGATGGAGAACATCATCTATCTGGGCGGCAGTCTCGGCGGAGGGGTCGGCCGGCGGATCGAATATTGGCCCCATACGGGTCGGGCGCGGCAGATATTCTTCGAAAAAGCGGCAATGCCCGTCATCCAGGTCGCGCCTCCCATCAGAAAGCCCCAGTCGATCGGAGAAGTCGAACTATTCTGACACGGTCACAAGCCCGCGTGGACCACCCCAGCGTGGTCCACCGAGCGCCCATCCCACTAACCGAAGCGTAGCATCATGACCACGAGCCCTCTGCCCGATCTGCTCAAGATCATTTCCGACGAGCTGAACGCTTTGGCGGAAATGACCGAAGCGATGCACGATCTGATCTGCACCGACCATCCGCGGCAGGACGCGCCTTACGTGCGCGCCGTGCAGAGCATCGATCGTACGCAGCAGACGCTCGAAAATCTCGCGACGTTTCTCGCTGTCGCCGGAGACCACGCTCCGGCCGAATACGAGGTCGCCCTGCAATCGGCGCTCGAAACGGTCCGTCTCGGCGATCTGAAACACCGGCTCGCGATTTCGCGTCAGGCGGTCAACGGCGCTGCGCGGCCAATCGACCCCGGCGGTGATCTCGAGCTGTTCGGCTAAAACATTCTCGGCCGGCTATTTCCGGCCCCGGTGTCGCGACGTGGATCATGCGGTGCCGGCAGGACGCTGGCAAGGCACGGCGTCACAGCTTGCTCCACCGCCGTCGACGACGCTCCGGCCATTCCCCTTCGCCCCGCATGCCGCTACCACGCCTCCACTGCCGCTGCCACTTGACGTAGATCAAGGCGCGGACGCCGGATTCATTCAAATATCCAAATATATCGTTTGGAATGACGAATGGAGGGCAGAGGATGGATCTCGCCTCATTGATGGACCGGTTCGGCGAGACGAACGTCCTGGTGGCGGGCGGTGTCATCATCGGTTTCATGTTCGGCGCCTTCGCCCAGCGCAGCCGCTTTTGCCTGCGTTCGGCCGTGATCGAATTCCGCCGCCGTGAACCCGGCGCCAAACTCGTCGTCTGGCTGCTGGGTTTTTCGGCGGCGCTGGTCGGCGTGCAGGCCGCGATTCTGGCCGGTTGGCTCGATGTCTCGCAAAGCCGGATGCTGGCGGTCACCGGCAGCATGTCCGGCGCGGCGATCGGCGGTCTCCTGTTCGGTGTCGGGATGATCGCGTCGCGCGGCTGTGCCACCCGACTGCTCGTCCTATCGGCCACCGGCAATCTGCGGGCGCTGCTATCGGGCCTGGTTTTCGCGGTGTCCGCCCAGGCCGCCTATCGCGGCGTGCTGGCACCCCTGCGAAGCGAATTGTCGGGCTGGTGGCTGATCGACGGCGGACCGGACCGCGATATTCTCGCCTGGCTCGGTGTCGGGAACGAGGTCGGCCTCGGTATCGGCCTCGTCTGGTTGGCCGCCGGCATCGTCGTGGCGCTGCACAAGCGGGTTAGATCACAAATTTGGATCGGCGCGCTCGGCGTGGGCCTCGCCATCCCGGCCGGCTGGCTGTTCACCTACACCGCCTCGCAGACCGCGTTCGGGATCGTGCCGACGGAATCGCTGACCTTTTCCGGCCCATCCGCCGACCTCCTCATGCTCACCCTGAATTGGCCCGACCACGCGGTCGATTTCGCCATCGGCATCATGCCGGGCGTCTTCCTCGGCTCGTTCACCGCTGCGTTGCTGGCCGGCGAGCTCAAGATCGAGAATTTCGACGGCGGGCACACCATGCCACGTTATATCTTCGGTGCGGTGCTGATGGGGTTCGGCGCCATGCTGGCGGGCGGTTGCGCGGTCGGCGCCGGCGTCACCGGCGGTTCCATCCTCGCGGTTACGGCCTGGACGGCGCTGATCGGCATGTGGATCGGCGCGATGCTGACCGACTGGGTCTTCGTTCGCCTCGGCGAGGAGACGGGATCGGTCTCCAGCCCGACGCTCTCCGGCGCGGCTCCGGTGGCCTGAAGAGCGGCCTACGGAACCAGGACGATCTTGCCGGTCGTTTGCCGGTTGTGAATGCGTTTGAGGACATCGGCGGCGTCGGCTAAGTTTGCCCGCTCTGAGACATGCGGAGCAATCCGTTCGTCCGTCGCCCACTCCATCAGTTCGCGCATATTGTCGGCGAACACCTCCGGCTCCTTGCGGGTGAAGGCGCCCCAGAACACGCCGACGACGCTGTAGCCTTTGACCAGGGCAAGGTTCACCGGAAATTGCGGGATCGTGCCCGAGGCGAAGCCGATGACGAGGAGGCGGCCGTTCCACGCCATCGATCGCGACACCGCGTCGAATGCTTCGCCACCGACCGGATCGAAGGCGACGTCGACGCCCTTGCCGTCCGTCAGCCGCTTGATGTCGGCGCGAAGGTCGTCATAGCCGATCGCGACTTCGGCGCCCTCGGAGACGGCGAGCGCCCGCTTGTCCTCGGAGGAGGCGACGGCGACGACCCTCGCGCCCATCGCATTGCCGATCTGCACTGCCGCGAGCCCGGTCGCACCGGCCGCGCCGAGAACCAGCAGCGTCTCGCCGGGCTGCAGCGCCGCACGCTGTTTCAGTGCGTGGTGCGCCGTACCATAGCCGCAGAGAAGGGCGCAGGCCGCGCCGGCGTCCAGGCCATCGGGAAGCGCCATGGCGGCGGCCTCGTCGACCATGACGCGCTCGGCATAGGCACCATTCTCGATATAGGCGACGACCCGATCGCCGAGCTTGAAGCGCTGGGCGTTCGGCCCGACCGCCACGATCTCGCCCGCCGCCTCCATGCCCGGAATGAAGGGCAGATCGGGCTTGGCTTGATATAAGCCCTGGACCAGCAACCCGTCCGGATAGTTGACGCCGATCGCCTCCGGCCGGATGACGACATGGCTACCGGCGGGCACAGGGTCGTCCACGTCCTGATAGGCGAGGTTTTCGATCGGACCGTAGTTTTCGCAGACGATGGCTTTCATGAATTTCCTCTGGCGGTTCAGGACCCGCGGGTTCTCTCGGTCCTCCGGTGGGGAGGTCGGCGGCCGCCGCGCGGCGTGTGTGCCCCTTTATGAGAGGCGTTCCGCGATCCAGAGCTTGATCAGCGCCTGCCGGGTGACCCCCAGGCGCCGCGCTTGCTGATCGAGGCCAGCGACGACCCAGGTGGGGAAGTCAACGTTCACGCGTCGGGTGTCGAGGTTGGGACGACGCGCCTTCGACCAGTCAACCTGGTCGCTCACATCCTCACCGGCATCGAATGCCGCATCAAACTCACGCGCCTTCATAGAACGCAATCTCCTGTTGTCCGGATCGGCGCACCGAAATTAGCCTGACTCTGCCAGCCCTTTCGACGCAAACTGCCGACCAGTGCTTGCCGGCAATCCGGCCAATCGTGAGAAAGCGCGGCTCGTCGTCGGTACGAGCGGGAGCGTCGATCATCCACGGATCGTCCCAGATACGCTGAGCTTCCTCGAAATCGATACCGTGCTTCGCCTTGTTCACCGCGCTCTTTTCCGGATCGAATTCGAACTGCATGAGCTATAATAGTATAAAAATGATGCAGTTTCCATGCCGGAAAGCACCGTGATCTCGGAATATCACCCGCCGCGGCCGCTCACACCTTCTCCTGCGTGTGCTTCTTGAGTTCCCAGCGCGCCACCTGCCGGCGATGCACGGCATCCGGCCCGTCGGCGAGCCGCAGCGTTCTGAGATGCGTCCACATGCGCGCCAGCGGCACATCCTGGCTGATGCCGCCGCCGCCATGCATCTGCACCGCCTCGTCGACGACCTTGAGCGCCATGTTCGGCGCCACGACCTTGATCTGGCTGATCCACGGCGCGGCGGCCTTGGCGTCGCCCTGATCCATCATCCAGGCCGCCTTGAGGCACAGCAGCCGCGCCATTTCGATATTCATGCGGCATTCGGCGATGATGTCGAAATTGGCTCCGAGCTGGGCCAGCTTCTTGCCGAAGGCCTCGCGCCGCATCGAGCGCTTGCACATCAGTTCCAGCGCCGCCTCGGCATGGCCGATCGCGCGCATGCAATGGTGGATGCGGCCGGGTCCGAGGCGCCCCTGGGCGATTTCGAAGCCGCGTCCCTCGCCGAGGATCAGGTTTTCCTTCGGTACCCTGACATCGGTGAAGCGGATATGCATATGGCCGTGCGGGGCGTCGTCTTCGCCATAGACCGTCAGTGCCCGCATGACCTCGACGCCCGGCGTGTCGGCGGGCACCAGGATCATCGAATGGCGCTGATGCTTGGGCTGGTCGTCGCCGCCGGTCTTGACCATCACGATATAGATCTTGCAGCGCGGGTCGCCGGCGCCCGTCGCCCACCACTTCTCGCCGTTGAGCACGTAGTCGTCCCCGTCTGCGACGCAGGACATGGCGATGTTGGTGGCGTCCGACGACGCCACGTCCGGCTCGGTCATTAGATAGGCGGAGCGGATTTCACCCTCGAGCAGCGGTTGCAGCCAGGGCTTCTGTTGCTCGGGCGTGCAATAGCGCTCGAACACTTCCATGTTGCCTGTGTCCGGCGCCGAGCAGTTGAAGGTTTCGGCGCCGAGATGCGTCTTGCCCATCTCCTCGGCGAGATAGGCGTATTCGACGATCGTCAGGCCGGAGCCGCGCTCGGAATCGGTCAGCCAGAAGTTCCACAGACCACGGCTTTTCGCCTTCGCCTTGAGACCTTCGAGAAGGTCCCGCTGACGGTCGGTATAGACCCAGCGTTCGCCCTTCGACACTTCGGCGAGAAACTCCTCGCTTGCCGGGGCGATCTCGTCCCTGATCATGTCGCGGACGGCGGCATGGATCGGCTTCAGGCGGTCGGTCATGCCGAGGGCCATGTTGCTCATTGGTCGAATTCCTCCTCAAGAATGGCGCTGTCCGCACCGGCGCCGCGCAGGGCGAAATAGGCGATATCGCGGGCGATGGCCCGCCGGTCGCTAGCGGTCTCGTCGTCGCGCTCGCGATACCAGAAAACCGGTGAATTGAGCACCGAAAGAAACGCCTTGCCGGCGATCGACGCATCGCGGACGGCGCCGAGATCGCCCTCACGTGTGGCATCGGCGATGACGCCGCGGAACAGCATTTCGTAGCGGTCCCGCTCGGCGATGAGCCGCTCCAGCGTCGCGCGATCCTCGGGCGTCGACGGCCCGTTCACATGCCGCGAGACGCCCTGCAAGATGACGTTCTGAAAGTCGATACGCTCCATCATCGTCAGCACATGAGCCTCGGCCATTGCGCGCAGACGGGTGATGGCGCGATCCCGCGAAGCGGCGTGGGGCTCGACCGCAGCGAAGTCGAGCGCCATGCCGTGCTGACAGACGTCGAAGAACAGGTCGTTCTTGGAGCGGTAATAGTGGTAGACAAGGCCCTTGGTGGCCCCCATGCGCCGCGCGATATCGTCGATCGACGTCGCCGCGAGCCCCTTTTCGCCGAAGGCGCGGGCGGCGGCCGCCAGAAGCGCCGCAAGCGTCCCGTCGCATTCCGCCGCACTGTCGCGCGCGGCCGAAAAGTCGCGGTCGCGGCGCGAACGCGGGGAAGAGCTGGGAGGCCTACGCGCATCCTGTTCTTGCTCGCCGTCGTCGGCGTCCTGTTTTTCACTGACCATCGCTTCGCCACTGGACATACTCTTAGGTATGATGTCAATTGCGGGCGTTGAAAGTCCCTTGCGCGGGGTCGGCACGCGTAGCCGGTCGATAGGAGAGGAACGCCGATGACGATGTCGATTCTGGACCGCCTGTTCGCGTTGAACGGCAAGACCGCGCTGGTTACGGGCGGTGCGACCGGCATCGGGCGGATGATCGCCACAGCGCTCGCCGGCGCCGGGGCGCGGGTCCTGATCGCCTCGCGCAAGGCCGAGGCCTGCGAGGCGACGGCCGCCGAGATCAACGCGGAAGGGCATCCCGGCACGGTCGAGGGTTTTGCCGGCGATGTGTCAAGCGAGGCGGGCGTCAAGGCGCTTGCCGCCGCGGTTCGTGAGCGCACCGACCGGCTGGAGATTTTGTTCAACAATGCCGGCGTCTCCTGGGGCTCACCCCTGGAGCAATTTCCCTACGACGCCTGGCAAAAAGTGCTCGGCGTCAATGTCGCGGGCCTGTTCACCGTGACCCAGCAGCTTTTGCCGTTGCTGGAAAAATCCACACATGCCGACGATCCGGCGCGAATCGTCAATCTGGGCTCGGTGATGGGCGCGGCGCCGCTCAGCGAGAACGTCTATTCCTACGCGGCCTCTAAGGCGGCGGTGCATCATCTGACCCGCTGCCTCGCCAAGGAGTTGTCGGGCCGTCATATCACCGTCAACGCCCTCGCGCCCGGGCCTTTCCAGTCGAAGATGACGGCGTTCGCCACCGGCAGCGACGAAAAGGCTGCGGCGGTCGGGCGCGGCGTTCCCATGGGCCGGATCGGCTCGCCGGACGATATTGCGGGGGCCGCGCTGTTTCTTTGCGGCCGCGGCGGTGCATATACCACGGGCGCGATCCTGCCGCTCGACGGCGGCATCGGGGTCGAAACCGGACACGAATTGTTCCAGGAGGGCTGATGGAACTGGATTCCGTCGCCGCAACCGAAGCGGCGCTCAGGGCGCGCCTCGTGCCGCTCGACGTCTATCGCGCGCATCTGGACGGCGAGCCGTTCGTCTCCGATTGGGTGACCGTCGACCAGGCGATGATCGACACCTTCGCGACGGCGACCCACGATCACCAGTTCATCCACGTCGATCCCGAGCGCGCCAGGGCCGAGACGCCGTTTGGCGGGACGATCGCCCACGGCTTCTTGACGCTGTCGCTGTTGTCGCCGCTCGCCTATGATGCGCTGCCGGGCGTCGAGACTACGAGGATGGGCATCAATTACGGCTTCGAGCGCGTCCGCTTCCTCAATCCGGTCAAGGCCGGACAGCGCGTGCGCGGCCGTTTCAAGATGATCGGGCTGACCGAGCGCGCCGTGAGCCTTCAGACCGCCTGGGACGCGACGGTCGAGATCGAGGGCGCGACGAAACCGGCGCTGACAGCCCACTGGATCACGCTTGCCGTGCTGGAGCCGCCCGCAAGCTGATTTCAGTCCGCGAATCCTCACGCAATCGAACGACAGCGAACAGAAAGGGTAGTCCCGCCATGAGAGAAGCGGTCATCGTCTCGACGGCGCGCACGCCGATCGGCAAGGCCTATCGCGGCGCCTTCAATGATACCCAGGCGCAGGCGCTTGGCGCGCATGCCATCCGCCACGCGGTCGAGCGGGCCGGGGTCGATCCGGCCGAGATCGAGGACGTGGTCATGGGGGCGGCCCTCCAGCAGGGTTCGACCGGCACCAACATAGCGCGCCAATGCGCGCTTCGCGCCGGACTGCCCACAAGCGTCGCCGGCATGTCGCTGGATCGGCAATGCGCGTCCGGCCTGATGGGGATCGCCGTCGCGGCGAAGCAGATCGTTCTCGACAACATGACGGTCGCCGTCGGCGGCGGGCTGGAATCGGTCTCGCTGGTCCAGAACGACAAGATGAACCTGTTTCGCAGGGCCGATCCCTGGCTGCGGGAACACCGGCCGGACCTCTACATGTCGATGCTGGAGACAGCGGAGATCGTCGCGGACCGCTACGGGATTTCCCGCGAGGCGCAGGATGCGTATGCGCTGCAGTCGCAGCAGCGAACGGCCGATGCCCAGGCCGCCGGACGCTTCGACGACGAGATCGTGCCGATGACCGCGACGATGAAGGTCAAGGACAAGCAAACCGGCGACATCTCGGACCGGGAGGTGACGCTCGACCGCGACGAGGGCAATCGTCCGCAGACGACGCTGGCCGATCTCGAAAAGCTGCAACCGGTCTTCAAGGACGGGCAGGAGGTCAAGGAAGGGCGCTTCATCACCGCCGGCAACGCCTCGCAACTGTCCGATGGCGCCTCGGCCGCAGTGCTGATGGAGGCGAGGGACGCCGAGCGGCGCGGGCTTCAGCCGCTCGGGCGCTATGCGGGGATCGCGGTCGCCGGCTGCGACCCGGACGAGATGGGCATCGGACCGATTTTCGCCGTGCCGAAGCTCCTGGAGAAGAATGGCCTCAAAATCGGCGATATCGGCCTTTGGGAGTTGAACGAGGCGTTCGCCAGCCAGGCGCTCTACTGCCGCGACACGCTCGGCATCCCGAACGACATCCTCAATGTCGATGGCGGCGCGATATCGATCGGCCATCCCTATGGCATGTCCGGCGCCCGGATGACCGGCCATGCGCTGATCGAAGGCAAGCGCCGGGGCGTTCGCTGGGTGGTGGTGACCATGTGCGTCGGCGGCGGCATGGGCGCCGCCGGCTTGTTTGAAGTCCTATGAGCGGCGGGTCATGAGCGAGGATACGGACGACCAGACCATCGACGAAGCGGCGCTCGGCAGCTATCTCGAGGATCATATCGAGGGCTTTGAAGGCCTCAAGCAGATGGTTAAGTTCCAGGCGGGCCAGTCGAACCCGACCTTTCGTCTCGACGCGGCGAGCGGCACCTATGTTCTGCGCGCCAAACCGCCCGGGGAACTCCTGAAATCCGCTCATCAGGTGGACCGGGAATTCAAGGTGATGAAGGCGCTCGCCGGCACCGACGTGCCGGTTCCGAAGATGCTGCATCTGGCAAACGAGGCGGACTCACCGCTCGGCCGCACCTTCTTCGTCATGGAGCATCTCGACGGGCGCATCTTCTGGGACCCGATGCTTCCCGAAATCGACAGCGACGAGGAGCGCGGCGCCATCTACGACGCGATGAACGCGGCCCTCGCCGCGCTGCATTCGGTCGATGTCGAGGCGGTGGGGCTGGCGGAATTCGGCCGGCCTGGCAATTATTTCGGCCGGCAATTGTCGCGGTGGTCGGAACAGTATCGCCAGTCCAAGACCGATGAGATCGAAGACATGGAAACCCTGGCCGCCTGGCTGGAGGAGAACCTGCCGGAGGACGACGGCGCGGCCAGCCTCGTGCATGGCGACTACCGGCTCGACAACATCATGTTCCGCAAGGACAAGCCGGAGATCCTGGCGATCCTCGACTGGGAGCTCTCGACCCTCGGCCATCCGCTTGCCGATCTGGCCTATCAGTGCATGCAGTGGCGGTTGCCGCATGTCGGTTCGTTCAAGGGGCTCGGCGACGCCGATCGGCCGTCGCTAGGCATCCCGACCGAAGCGCAATATGTCGCACATTATTGCGAGCGGCGCGGGCTCAAGGGCATCGACAACTGGCCGTTCTATCTCGCCTTCTCGTTCTTCCGTCTGGCGGCGATCCTGCAAGGCGTCTTCAAGCGCTACACACAGGGCAACGCCTCCAATCCCGAGAAGGCCAAGTCCTACGGCCGTAGCGTCCCGGTGATCGCAAGCCTCGCCGTCGAGCTCATCGGCAAGGAGGGCTGAGGGGATGCGCCGCTTCGACGGACTGAGCGTGCTCGTTTCTGGCGCGGCCGGCGGTTTCGGCCGCTCGATCGCCAAGGCGTTCGCCGCCGAAGGGGCGAAGCTCCTCCTCACCGATCTCGATGACGCGGCGCTCGCCGCCGCCGCCAAGGATATTCCGGATACCGAGATCGTGACGCTTGCCGGCGACGTCTCGCGCGAGGCGATGGCGCAAGCGCTGGTCGAAACCGCGATCGAACGCTTCGACGGCCTCGACATCGCCATCAACAATGCCGGCATCGTCCACGCCTACAAACGCCTCTCGACCATTGACGCCGCCGAGGCGGAGCGGGTGATCGCGATCGACCTGATGGGCGTCTTCTTCGCCATGAAGCACCAACTGGCGGCGATGGAAGCGCGCTTCGAACGCGAGGGCCGAGGCGGCGCCATCGTCAATGTCGCATCGGTCGCCGGGCTGAAGGGCGCGCCGCTGTTGTCGGTCTATGCCGCCGCCAAGCATGGCGTCATCGGGCTGACCCGCTCGGCTGCCGCAGAGACCGCGCGCCGCGGTATCAGGGTCAACGCCGTCTGCCCGTCCTTCGCTCGCACCGCGATGGTGCTCGGCGACGGCCACGGCGCCGATTCCGAGGAGGAAAAACGCATCGTGCGCGGCATCCCGATGCGCCGGCTCGCCGAGGTCGAGGAGGTGGTCGCCGCGGTGCTGTTCGCCGCCGATCCGGCCAACGGCTTCATGACGGGGGCGGTGCTGCCCGTCGACGGCGGGCTGTCGGCGATTTGAGAAGCTAGTGGATTAAATTTGACATCTGATACCCACGTGCGGCGGACTCGAAATCAAATGTCAAATTTGAAAAATCCACGAGAGTCATAAAGTTGCTAGTGGTCCTTTGATTTCGACATTTGCTTGCCAGGGAGCTTCAAGCGGGATGCAAATGTCGAAATCGGACCACTAGTCGCCGCCCCGCTCGATTTTCGGGCCGCTTGCCCTTAATCGAAGGACAGTACTTGAGCGAGGAGGAGTCTCACCATGGCGGCACAACCCCCGATCTGCGACTTTGGCTGGAAGGCGGTGGACGCGGAACTGCCCGGCGTCGACGGCAATACCCACCGGATCTTCGACCACAAGGGCGCGAACGGCCTCCTGGTCGCCTTCATCTGCAATCACTGCCCCTATGTGAAAGCGGTGATCGACCGGCTGGT
Source organism: Aurantimonas sp. E1-2-R+4 (assembly GCF_036549515.1). Classification (NCBI taxonomy): domain Bacteria; kingdom Pseudomonadati; phylum Pseudomonadota; class Alphaproteobacteria; order Hyphomicrobiales; family Aurantimonadaceae; genus Aurantimonas; species Aurantimonas sp. E1-2-R+4. The sequence continues at coordinate 17,190 of NZ_JAZHLK010000048.1, forward strand.
GCGCGACGCCAAGGAACTCGCGGATCTCGGCATCGGCACGGTCGCCATCTCCTCGAACGACGCCTCCGCCTATCCGGAGGACTCCTTCGAGAACATGAAGCGCTTCGCCGAGCAGCACGGCTTTCCGTTCCCCTATCTCCATGACGAGGACCAGAGCGTCGCGCGGGCCTATGGGGCCGTCTGCACGCCGGATTTCTTCGGCTTCAACGGTGATCTCGGCCTGCAATATCGCGGCCGCATCGACGCGTCGCGCAAACAGGCGACGCCGGACGACACCGGGCGCGATCTCTTCAATGCCATGAAGCAGGTCGCCGAGACCGGCGAGGGTCCCACAGAACAGGTGCCATCGATCGGCTGTTCGATCAAATGGAAGGATGCCGCCTGATGGCCGGTATGGCATGGCCGAAAGCGGTCTTGTTCGATCTCGACGGGACGCTCGTCGATTCGGCGCCCGACATTCATGCCTCGCTCAACCAGACGCTGGCCAGCTATGGCGAGCCGCCGTTCACCCTGGAAGCGGTGACGCGGATGATCGGCGGCGGCGTGCCGAAGCTGATCGAACGGGCCTATGCGGCGCTCGGCAAGGACATCGACCCGGCGAGCCGCGACAAGGCTGTGGAGCGGTTTCTGGCGATCTACGAGCCGCGCGCGACCGAACTGACGACGCTGACCGCCGGCGCCAGCGAGGCGACGCGAGTCTTCAAGGAGGCCGGCGTGCCGATCGGCGTCGTCACCAACAAGCCGGAGGCGGCGACGCGTGAGATTCTCGCCCATTTCGGTCTGCTCGAGCTTCTGGACGTTGTCGTCGGCGGTGACGCCGGCCCCGACAAGAAGCCGGCGCCCGGCCTGTTGCTTCTGGCCTGCGAGCGGCTCGGTCTCGGCGTCGCCGATGTGGTCTTCGTCGGCGACAGCGAGAACGACGTCGAGGCGGCCGTGGCGGCGAAAATGACCGTCATCGCGGTACGCGGCGGCTATACGGCGATCGCCCCCGAAGATCTGGGCGCCGATGCGCTGGTCGACCGGATCGATGCCGTTCCGGCGGCGTTGGAGGCGATCCGTGCGCGGGCGGCCGCGGAGTGATCATTAACCGCCCACCGAGTTCGGCCTTCGACATGACCTGTCCTTGCCCTAAATAAGGCGAAGATGCGGCAGTCAGCCCGCGCCGGTGGGCGCGGCGCACGAAGGTCAAAGCGTATGAGTTACAGAAGCGCCGAAATGGCCATGCTGTGGGCGACCATCGCCGTGTGGTCGATCATCGTGGCTGCTGCTCTTTTGGTTTCTCCCATAGCGGGTTGACCGCGGCATTGGCGCTTCAACGCCCATTGACCGGACGTCGGGTGGCGCGCGATGATGCGGGTATGCGGCTGAGTCGATTTTCGTTGGTACGCTAGCGAACCTGCCCGAGCCGTTGCCCGGCTTAAGATTTTATTAAGTCTTGTGTCCTTACGGCGGGGCTCACGCTGCCCTAAATATTTGGTCCAACCGACATCGGGGAGACGAGGCGATGGTGAAGGTGGATAACGCTGAGGCGATCCGCAGGCTTGCCTACGAAATTTGGGAACGGGCGGGTCGCCCCAGTGGCCGTGAACACGAGCATTGGGCGGAGGCGAACCGCGAGTTCGCCCGGCTGAATCCGCCGCAACCCGTCCGGATGAGCGAACAGCCGCGCTGGAACCGTATCGATGCCGAGCGGCACGAGGCGGAGGCCTTGCGCAAGGCGCTGTGGACCCCGGAGCCGTTTTCGGCAGAACTGTTCGGCCGCGAGCCGCCCCGCTTCGGTCGGGGCAAGATGGGAGCGCGGCGGCAGGCTCGGCCGCTGCCAGGGGCGCCGAACGCAGTCCGAACGGCGGCGCGGAGCGATGTCCGGTCTTAGCGACAGCGAACAGGGTGCGTTGCGCGCGAGTAATCGCGTGGTAAGCAGGGCGCTGGCGATGAAGGCGCGCCGAGGTCAAGGATAGAATTCTGGATGCCGGGACGGTTGTTACGCGGCGTTGATCTGCTGAGCATTGACGCTGGCGATTGCAAGGAGACGGGCGATGCAGGACGCGGAGGGTCCGTCGTCTCCTAGCTGGCCGAGGGAAGAGCAGCGCTGGGAACGCCGACGTATCGCCGTCGGGCTGGGGCGTGCTTTCGGCGGCGCGCTGATCTTCGCGCTTCCCATGATCATGACCATGGAGATGTGGTGGAGCGGCTTTTATATCGACCGGTTCCGCCTGGCGCTGCTGTTGATCCTGACGATCCCGGTTCTGGCGCTGTTGTCCTCCCACGCCGGCTTTCAGAAAACCTTCGACTGGAAAGACGATCTGCGCGACGCGGCGATCGCCTATGGGATCGGCATCCTGGCGAGCGCCGTCGTGCTGGCGACCTTCGGCCTGCTCACTTTCGATATGCCGCTCGACGAGATCGTCGGGAAGATCGCGGTTCAAGCGGTTCCGGCGAGCATCGGCGCCATCCTCGGGCGTAGCCAGCTCGGCGGCCGCAAGATGGAGCCGTCCGACGGTCCGGAGGAGGTGAACTATGCCAGCGAATTGTTTCTGATGAGCATCGGCGCGCTGTTCCTCGGCCTCAATGTGGCGCCGACCGAGGAGATGGTTCTCATTTCCTACAAGATGACCGAGTGGCATGCCGTCGCGCTCATCGTGCTGTCGATCGTGTTGATGCAGGGGTTTGTTTATGCCGTGGAGTTCCACGGCGAAGAATCGCTGCCGCCCGGTACGCCCTGGTGGAGCGCCTTTCTGCGCTTCACCCTGGTCGGCTATGTGCTCGCGGCGCTGATCAGCCTCTATGTGCTGTGGACCTTCGGGCGAACCGACGGGATGGCCTATACGGAAATCCTGCGGGTCGTGGTCGTGCTCGGCTTCCCCGCCGCGATCGGCGCCGCCGCCGCGCGCCTGATCTTGTAAGGACGACAGCGATGCAACGGGATCAGCAGGATGGCGGGGGCGAAGAGCAAACCGGCGAGGAAACCCAGGCACGCAAGCCGCATCCGATCGAGTGGATCGTCGGTGGGATCTCCGCCGTGGTCGTGCTGGCCATGATCGGGTTTATCCTGTTCGAGGCGTTCAGCGCGACGGGCCGGACCCCGCGACTGGCGGTGGCGGCCGGACGCACCGAGACGATGGCGAGCGGGTTTCGCATCGGCTTTCGCGCTTTCAACGGCGGCGACGCCACCGCCGCGGAGGTGACGGTCGAAGGCAGCCTCATGGACGGCGAGGAGACGGTGGAGACCAGCGAGGTCACACTCGACTACATTCCCGGCCATTCCGAACGTCGCGGCGCGCTCCTGTTCAGCAAGTATCCCGGCCAATACCGTCTGGAATTGAATGCGAAGAGCTACCGCGAGCCATAGCGGTCGCGCCGGATGTCGGCGGCCAGAAGCTCCCCGTTGCCGCGCTCTTCTCTACGCCTCGCAGACGGCATCGCCTTGCGGCGCGACGTGGGTATCATCCAGTCCGAAAGCGCGGCGCGCCATCAGGCAGTCGTCTCCGCCCGGAACGCAGGCGCGGCAGACATCGGGTCGCACCGCATAGATCGCGCAGGAGGTGGCGACACCGACGCTGCCGACAAGGGCGGAGCAGCGGGCGCCATCGCAGCGCATGCCGCTGAGATCGGCGGCGACGAATTTTTCCGGAATCTTGTCGAGATCGGCGTCGGCCTCGGTCGAAAACCGCGGCCATGTCGGCGAAAAGGAGCAACAGGCCCCGCAGGCCTGGCAGTCGAAGGGCGGTGGGATCATCGCGGCTGTCTAGCATGGATGGCGGGGGCGGAGTGGGCGGCGTCTCTGCAACGGCAGTTGCCGGACGGCGCGCTGCGGGTCGTGGCGCACGGCGATAGGAAGGATGAGGGGTAAGGGGCGCCGCGATGAACCGGTCTTCTCAATGGCACGCTGGAATCACCTGGCGTCACGCATCTTGCCGATTTCGGAATCAAGCAGCCGCCGCATCTTGCCGATCGCGCTGCTGAGAGCCTTATCGGTCGTGCTCGCCTTTTCGGTGACGGCCTCGGGTTTCCGACCTTCCATGCGCGCCTCGATCATGCACTGGATGTCTTCCAGGCCTTCCTTTCCGGCGCTCGCGTCGCTGAAATGAATATGGATGCTGGTCACATGAGCGTCGAAACGGCCGAGTGATTTCTCCACCTCGTTCTTGGCCTTCTCCACCATGTCGGCATCGCCGTCGATATTGCTGTCGGTGCGGATTTCGATGTCCATGGTATTTCTTCCTTCGGTTTCTTCTTCGTCGCGGAGGCTCAGACGGTATTTCGCCTTGAGACTGTGTCCCAGGCATTGACCGGCAAAACCAGCCCGAGAAATGGCGGCGCGCCGCTAACTGATCCGGTGCCGGGCGAAATCTTCGCGAGGCGGCATCGCAATTCCATCCACAATTGGCCGCTCTCCTTCGACGAAGTAAAATTTCTCACCGCCATCCGCCCAATTGTCGAACCGGTCAGCCATGAATACGTCGTACGGGCTACGGGCGACCGCCCGATCGGTCTCTGAAATATCCAACTGCTGGCTTCTCCTCGACAGATACGGGTATTTCATCACGTCGGTCATTGTGGGTTTCTCCGGGATATCCTGCCGTGCGAGTCCGCGCGAACCGAGCCATCGACAGGATAACGACGCTGCCGGTTTTTCCGGAGTCGGACGGTAGGTTTGATTTTTCTGAAGCCGGACCCGACTGAACTCTCGAGGCCGTGCTCCTTAGATGGCGCAAAATAACGGAAAAACAACGGACGCAAGGATTTCATTGCAAGACCGCTCGGCTTGCGCGACCCCCAAAGAGCCTGTCGGAAAACTGAAACAGATTTGGGAATATCGTTTCAGATCAGGCGCCGAAGGAGTCGCCCGATGCGATCCGCGTCGCCGTATCCGGCTCGTGCCGCAGCCGGTCTGGCGCTCGATCTCGCGGATGACGACCGTCCAGTGGCGCTGATCGTCTGCCGCGCCGTCAGTTGTCGCAGCGCATGCCGCTGAGATCGGCGGCGACGAATTTTTCCGGAATTATATCGAGATCGGCATCGGCCTCGGTCGAAAACCGCGGCCATGCCGGCGAGTAGGAGCCGCAGGCGCCGCAGGCCTGGCAGTCGAAGGGCGGTGGGGTCATGCGGCTGTCTAGCATGGATGGTGGGGCGGGGACGTGCCTTGTTTCCGGCAGGCTCCGTCGTACCTCGTCCGTGTGCATCAGATGAGCGAACCTGTCCCGGTGCCACGGCGACGCGTTTCGGCGTCCCGCTCCTCAAGCACTTCGCTCCACATATCATAGGTCGATGCGACCATCAGTTCGAGTTCGTCGAGTGAGTAGAGGTCAACGCCCTCCTCGGTAAACAGTTGGGCGTCGCGGCGGTCGCCATCCGGATCAGCGAAGCGAACGATTGCGAGGCAAACGTCGGCGAAGTCCTCGTCAGCCGCCCGGATACGCTCGTGCATCATCGAGAAGGCGAAACGCCGGCCCTCTGCCGTCAGGCCGCGGGAGCGGCGAGGCTCAACGAAGATCGCGTGGGGTTGGTCGTCGATCGCGAGGACCATCGGAAGCCAGAATGTCACCTTTCGCCCGACACCCATCGCAAGCGGGAAGAAATCATGCTTGCGACCCATGACTCGCCCGGAAGTGGCAAAGTCATGCAAGCCACGGGCAACGCGCTTGTTGTGTATGAGTTCGATCTCGGAACGGCAACGCTTGGTCAATTCTTCCTCGACAAGCGACCAAGGGGTTGCCTCTGCACTACCGAAGTCGAGATCGGGCTGGATATTGAAGATGTCGTCGAAGCAGGACCGCACCGGCTTGTAGGAGAATGGTGGACGCCCACCTCGCATCTGCTCAAGGCTCTTGCGCTTCATGTCGTAGGGTTGAGGCGCAATCCGAGCGAGGTCGATGTCAGGCAAAGGGCGCGTCGTCATTCGGTTCTCCTGCGCGAGGATTCGCGTGTAGGGACACCTTGTGGTGTTGGAATCGTTCGAGGATCACATTATCCGATATACGCATTCCGAAAGCAACGTTCGTTCTTGCTTTGTCCACCACTGCCGACCAAGGCGCGTCCTTCGCGTGAGAAAGATCGACGAGTCGGCCAGTGGACATCGGACCATAGAAACGCATCACGTCGCTAACGATATCGATGACGGCGATGTCATCGGGGGTTGGCAGGTCTTGGGTTCTCCCCGTCAACGGGTCTTGCTTGACCGCACGAGTAGCAATCGGTGCAGACCCGCCATGTTTAAAAGCCCGGTAAACAGAGGGATGAACGGGCCCGTGCTGCCACGCCTCGAAGTAGCCGGAAACAAGAGGCTTTTTCGTCTTTGTAAGGTAGATGCCGTGAGCGAAGTAGAGCAGCTTCTGCAGTGCGAGATTTGTGATCTTGAAGCCGCGCCGATCCGCCTCGTCGAGTATGAGGTTCGCTATCGCCCTCGGATCGTATGCGCCGCTCATGGCCTCATTCTCGCTGCCTAACAGTTCTCATTTCGTTCGCATATTGAACGAGCGGTTGGTGATTTGGCAAGGAGGAAATGGTGCCGCTTAGGTGACTCGAACACCTGACCCCATCATTACGAAACACCGGTTCTATCTGTGCATAGCTGATCACGACGCATCGAGAGGGCTTGCACAGCAGGGGATTTCCTGCGATACCCCGACACGTTGGGAAGCATAACGGATCATTGGGAAGCACCAGATTGCTTCCCATCTGCTTCCCGAAACGGGGATGCGAATGCGTTTGAATGCGGCGACGGTGGCAAAGCTCGATCTGCCGCCGGGAAAATCGGAAAAGATCTATTTCGATGATGCGCTACCGGGCTTCGGGATGCGGCTCCGGGCCGGAGGCAAGCGCGTGTGGATCGCGCAATACCGGATCGGCAAGAAGCAGCGTCGGGTAACCATCGGCTCGGTGGATCGCATCGGTGCGGACATTGCGCGCTCTCAAGCCAAAGCCCTCCTCGCCAAGGTTCAGCTTGGTGCTGATCCCCAGCATGAAAAGGTGGAGGCTAGGGCAAAAGCGTCCGTCACTCTTGGTGCTGTCGCTGATCGGTACATCGAGGGCACGGCAAAGGAGAGGCTGAGGCCGAACAGCTACGCGGCGCTCCTCGTTCATTTCTCCAAGCACTGGAAGCCACTCCGGGGGCGGCCTCTCCATTCGATCTCCCGCGCCGACATTGCAATGCGCATGTCCGAGATAGCCAAAGAGAGCGGCCCCTACGCCGCCAACCGCGCCAGGGCGTCGCTTTCATCCTTGTTCTCGTGGTCGATGCGAGAAGGCATTGCGGACGCAAATCCCGTCACGGGAACAGGGAAGGCGACCGAAGAGGTTTCGCGCGACCGCGTGCTGTCGGACGAGGAACTGACGGCTGTCTGGCACGCGTGCCGCGACGATGACTATGGCCGCATTGTTCGATTGCTGATCCTCACGGGGCAGCGTCGCGATGAAGTCGGCAGTATGAGCCGCCACGAACTGGATATCGCGAAGGCTATTTGGACAATTCCGCGCGAGCGCACGAAGAATGGGCTTGCCCATGAAGTGCCACTCTCTTCCGCGGCGATCGAGATAATCAACGCGGTGCCGGATCGTGAAGGCCGGGATCTGCTGTTCGGGTCGGGTGAAGGCGCCTTCCAAGGATGGAGCCGGGCGAAGGCTAAGCTTGATGCCCGAGCTACAGCGCTGCTGGCAGATAATGCGGAGAAGAGTGGCGAAAAGCAGAAGCCACCGCAGCCGTGGCGGCTGCACGACATCCGCCGAACGGTCGCCACCCGACTCGGTGATCTTGGCGTCTTGCCGCATGTCGTGGAGGCGGTCCTCAATCATGTCAGCGGCCATCGGGCCGGTGTAGCTGGCGTATACAACCGGGCGGTCTACGCGAAGGAAAAGCGGGAGGCGCTGGAGCTTTGGGGCGCAGCGCTTGGGCGAGTCGCTGACGAGGGAGGCCTTGGGCATGAATGACGCTGAAGCGAAACCCGATGATGCTGGATCGGATGATCCGTCGCCTGATGCGCCGAACCCTGAAGATTTTGATCCGAACTCCGAGGTCTACTGGACGCTACCGATGGTGCTCGCTTGGATCGTTTACCGGGACAGCGGCGAGGTTCGCCAAATGTGGGATCAGTACCGCTCTAGGTGCATGGACGATGCCGGTACCGCAACAGTTTCATTGCACCACATCGCCTGTCTCGTTGACGACGAGGGGCATAGCATCGCGATGTCGCCGGCCGAGGCGGAGCGCTTGCTCCTCGGGACCCTAGCTGTAGGGTCGATTGCTGCTTGCGGCATACCGCTCGACGGTGAGCGACGTGTAGAAATTAAGGAGAGGGAATGGGCGGATTTCGGCTTCTTCGAAGGGCACGGAAGCCGAGACGAGGTTCGGGCGGGGCCGTTCGGCCATGGTTATCATTCCGTCCTGCTAAAATCACGAGCGGTCCGGCAGGCGTGGCCGGCCATTCAGCCGCCTGTCCCCTTCTCGTATGAAATCGACGAGCTCGAACGCTTGCCATTGTTCCAGGCCGTCATCTGGTGCGCGACTGGCGGCGCCGATACGACAAATCTGGATATCCAGGAGCGGGCGCTTCAAGAGCAGGGCGAGAAGATCCTGTTCCTGCTTTTATCGCGAGGTGTTGTGACTGCGACCGGTGAGTGCCCCTCAGATCTTCTGCGGGAAGACATCCCGAAAGAATACTGGGAGCGCGCTTCCTCGGATATCGCCGATGAAGCGCATTTTGTCGACTATACCCGCGACGGCCTCGCGCCGTTTGGTGAGCGGCGACTCAGATGGCAAGATATAAAAACTGACCTCGAACAGCTCCAGTCCGTCGTAAACTCCCGCGTCGAAACCACTCGATCTCGGCTTGAGGACAAAGCCGTGAAGGAGGAGATGCGTGTTGCATCCTTTTCCGGCGCGAAGGGGAGAGATGAATTTCACCGGATTGTCAGAGAATCTCAGGCGCAAGGTGCAAATGGCTCGGATCACCCGAAGCGAGATGACGTGGTTGATCATCTTGCCCATGTGACGGGTTGCTCGAAAACTTGGGCGCGAGAACTGTGGGCGCGGGAGGCGCCGCAAGAATGGCGGAAGCCGGGACCCCGCGGCTCTACCGACTGGTGCACAGCAATTGCGCTGGTAATCACGCGGTAGATTGCGCCGCTTTCTGTTGGCGCAATTAGGCGGCGCAATTCGGTTCGCTCATCCTTGACCTGTAGCCGACGCATCTCCGCGTTGGTCAAGTACGAGGACGCGATGAGCTATCTCGAAAATCTGCCCCCAGATCTCGCCCGCCACCGGGTGATCGGATCGGCCGAAGCAGCGGCCATCTGCAATATCAGCCTGCCGCATTGGCGCCGCCTGTATCGGGCCGGTAAAGCGCCTGCTCCCATTCGCCTCAGCGAGCGCAAGCTCGGATGGCGCGTCGGCGACCTCCTGAACTGGATGTCGGCGGCGGAAAAGAGGGAGGCCGCGTGAATCCATGGCCCACATAGTCGAAACCCGCCGCGCGGGGCGACGGGCTTCTGAAATGCTGTCTCTTGGTCAGGACAGCTATTCAGATAGCACCGTATCCTCCGAACATCAATCCGAATGGGTCCGCGCTCGTTACCGCGTCGCGCCTGCAATGGCGCGGGTGGTCGCAGAGCATTGCTTCGGAAATCCGCACGGGAGGTCTAGCCGATGACCTGTCGCTACCATATCCGCGCCCGCATCCGTCCGGACGGGCTCCCCATCACCATCGTCGGCCGCAATGCCGATACCCTGGAAAAGTTGCTCGCTGCCGGCGAGCATGGCCTGACGACCATCGAGTACCCCGCGCCCCGGGTCGCACACTACATTTACCGCCTGAGGGGCATGGGGTTCGTCATCGAGACTATCGATGAAGCTCATGGGGGAGCGTTCCCCGGCCACCACGCCCGCTATCGTTTGGTGTCGAAGGTGGAAATCCTGCCGGATGACGCAGAGCGGAGGGTTGCCTGATGGCCGAACCCATTGCTCACATCCCCGGCCCCTACGGCAAGTCCATCGCCGTCTTCGCTTCCCCGGATCTTCCGGGGGAGTATGCCCACGACATGAACGGCTGCATGGACATCGCGGGCATTCATGATCCCAAACAGCGGGATCGCTGCTTCAAGGCGCTGAGCGAAAAGGTGGCGAAGAACGGCAGCGTTTCATTCCAGGTTTTACTCGATCACGGCGGCCAGAAGGTCCCGAAGGTGCCGCTCCCCCGTCCGACGGATGATGTCTACCCGACCATTCCGAGCGACCCGTCGCTGAACTTCCCGACGGAAGCGTGGGTCACCGCGACGATGGATGCACCGGATTGGGCCGCGCGGGCAAACATCCTGCTCGAAATACTCGGCAGCAATCTCGAACAGATGCGGTCGTGGAACCTTCCGGGGGACATCGACGGCGCGATCAAGGGCCACAGCCTGTCGCTCATCCTTACTTCCGCGCTGGAGCACCTGCACGAGGCGGAGATCGACTGCCTCGAACAGGCGGCGTTCTATGTCCTGACGGCCCACGACGAGTGGTCGGAAGCCGGCGTCGAATGGCTGCGTCCGTACCGCAGGACCTGGTTTCGCGACTGGGTGGCCGATCGGCCAGTGTACCGCGAATTCGCGGGCATCATGCGCTCGGTGAACAGCGACTTGCCGACGTGGATCAGGAAGGGAGTCGCACGATGATTTCCATTCAGCTCCACAATCCTATCAGCGCCGAGCCGGTATCGAGCAGCGGCAAGACATGGGTTCGCCTCGGTTTTGCCGATGGCAGCCGCGTCACGCTGTTCACGGTCAATCTCGATCAGGCGGGCGCGATTGCCGATGCGATCAACTCCGAGAATGACGCACGGAAGGGGGGACCGGGCGAATTGCCCGGCGCTCCCGCCAATGACGACGAGCACGCCTTCGTCAGCATCGGCGACATAGCCACGCAGATCGTCGGCCGGCTTCAGAAAGGGGGCCGGTCATGAGCGCCAATCCGTGGGTCAAATGGTTCGCTGGCGACTACCTGAATGGCGTCGCCGATCTGGGTCCGAATGAGGGCTGGGTCTATTCGATCGTCCTCAATCTGATCTTCGATTCCGGCGCGCCGATTGCCGACGACATCACCCGTCTGGCGCGTCGCTGTAACATGCGCCCGACAGGTGTCGAGAAGGCCGTTCAGAACCTCGTGTCGGCGGGCAAGTTGACGCGCCGCGAGGGCGTCATCAGCAACGCCAGAGCGGAGGAAACGGTAAAAAGTCGATCAAAACTCGTCGATAACTCGACCAAAGCCGCGAACACGCGATGGGAGAAAGTCCGCGAAAATGTCAACGAAAACAACAACGGCGACGTGCCGGTGCATTCCGCAGGCAATGCAGATGGAATGCCATACCAGAAGCCAGAAGCCAGAGAAGAACCTAACGGTTCTTATTCCGATCCTGACGGATCGGGCGCAGAAGCGCCGCCGGACATTCGAAAACAGCTTTTTGACGAGGGCCTGAAATCGCTCATCCGGCAGACAGGAAAACCGGCATCGCGCTGTCGTCCGCTAATCGGCAAATGGCTCAAGGCTTCTCGTGACGATTGCCGGCTCGTCCTGTCCAAGATCAGGCAGGCCGAAGCCGATCGGGTGGCGGACCCGGTGCCCTGGATCGGGGAAGCGATCAAACCGGCGTGGTCGGCCGATCCGGTCGAGCGCCAGATGCGGCAGTCGTTTTGATGAGCGCGATAATTCCCATGAACGATGTAATCGGCGCCCTCAGTGAACAGGGCATCAAGCTTCGCTCGGCCTCGGCCGGCACCCACAAGACGATCTGCCCGGCGTGTTCCCATCAGCGGCGCAAGCAGACGGACCCTTGCCTGTCGGTGACGGTGGAGCCGGAGGGCAGGGCGGTCTGGAACTGCCACCACTGCGGCTTCTCCGGGGCGACCGGTGGGCGGGATTATCGGCCGGCCGCCAACGCTCGCGGACCTCGCAGCTACCGCCGTCCCGAGCCGGTGGCGAACCCGCAGCGACCGGACAAGATTCTGGACTGGTTCTCCGGTCGCGGCATCTCGGCGGAGACCGTCGCGGCGGCCGGCATCTACCGGACGCGTTCCTGGTTTCCGCAGACCAATGGCGAACTGGATTGCATCGCGTTCCCCTACGAGTGGGCCGGCGCCCTGCGGAACGTGAAGTACCGCTCGGCGGAGAAGCACTTCCGACAGGAGAAGGACCCGGAGCCGGTCCTCTACAACGCGGACAGCATCATCGCCGGGCAGGACCTGATCATCTGCGAAGGTGAGATCGACGTGTTGAGCTTCATCGAGGCCGGCTTCGAGCGTGTTGTCTCGCTGCCCAACGGCGCCCCGTCGAAGCCCGAGACGAGCGACCGGCGATACGAACCGCTGGCGACGCATGCCGACGCGCTGGAGGCTGTCAGTCGCGTCTATATCGCCACTGACATGGACGAGCCGGGCGAGATGCTGGCGAACGAACTGGCGCGTCGCCTCGGCAAGGATCGCTGCTGGCGAGTGCGGTTCCCGAACCGCGACGACGTGCAGGAGAAGGACGCCAACGACACCCTGAAGCATCACGGCGCCGACGCGGTGCGCCAATGCGTGACCGACGCCGAGCCGTGGCCGATCGATGGCCTTCACGACGCCGGGGAATTCGCTGACGAGGTGCTGGACCTCTACCACGGCCGCGGCCCTCAGCCGAAGTCCACGGGCTTCCCCGAGATGGATCGCGCCTTCCGCTATCAGCCGGGACAGTTCATCGTCGTCACCGGCATTCCCAACCACGGCAAGAGCCGCTGGCTCGATCAGGTGGCAGTGCAGACAGCGCGCTTGAATGGCGACCGCTGGGCCGTGTTCTCGCCGGAGACGGGCGACGCCAACCATATCGCCGACCTCTGCGAGATCTGGGCGGGCTTCCCGTTTCATGATGGACCCTCGCCGCGCATGTCCCCGAAGGAACTGGCCGACGCGATGGCGTGGGTACGGGACCGCTTCGTGTTCATCAACGCCAAGGATCACACCCCATCGATTGATTGGGTGCTGGATAGGGCCAAGGCGGCGGTCATCCGGCAGGGCGTCCGGCACCTGATCATCGACCCGTACAACGAGATCGAGGCCAGCCGGCCGGCAAAGCTGACGGAGACCGAATTCATCAGCCAGTTCATTTCGAAGTGCAAACGCTTCGCCGCTCATCACGACGTTACGGTCTGGATCATCGTCCACCCGACCAAGATAAGGGCGGCCCCGGGCGAGAGCCGGGAGCCGATCCCGACACTCTACGACCTCGCGGGCTCAGCTCATTGGCGCAACAAGGCCGATGCCGGTCTCGTCGTCTACCGCGACTATGCGCGAAACCAGACGCTGGTCATCTCGAAGAAGATCCGCTTCCAACCGCGATGCGGTGAGCCGGGAACGGTGAAGATGGAGTTCGTCGGTGTCAACGCCGGAGCAAATATGCGCCAGTTGGCCGGAGGAAATATGTGCCAGGTGACGTCATGAGAAGGGCCCCGATCGGGGCCCTTCTCATGACGTTTCGCGCTTTTCGGCG